>NZ_QLNF01000056.1:215344-331923 GCF_003261015.1 Agrobacterium sp. MS2
GCCAATCTTGACGCGGAAGGCGAGGCGGCAGTGGTCCGGTCGATTGCCTCCGTCAAGGCGCGCGGTGGTATTGCCGTTGTCGTCGCCCATCGGCCAAGTGCCATCGGTGCGGTGGATTTCATCCTGATGATGGAAGAGGGAAGGATGAAGGCCTTTGGCCCGCGCGACGAGGTGCTTTCCAAGGTGCTGCGTGTTCCGCAGGGGCAGGGCGGCAAAGGTTTCACCGCCTCCGCGCAAACGGTCTCACCGCTGCGCGTCGTGGCCAATACCCAGGCCCGGCCCGCCGGGCTGGAAGACGGCCGTGAAGAGAACAGCCGGAAGGGAGAGACGGATGTCAAAGATTGATCAGCGCAGCAGCGTTTCCCGCTCCATCCGCAAGCATCTCTTTGCGGGACTTGCCGCAAGCATTGCGCTTCTGGCCGGTGTCGGCGGCTGGGCCGCGACGACCCGTCTTGCCGGTGCAGTCGTCGCCTCCGGTCATCTGGTTGTGGATTCGTACACGAAAAAGGTCCAGCATCCGAGCGGCGGTGTCGTCGGTGAAATTCTTGTGAATGAGGGCGAGAGGGTGAAGGCCGGCGATGTGGTCATGCGTCTCGATGCGACGCAGACCCGTGCCAATCTCGCCATCGTGACCAAGCGCCTGGACGAACTGACTGCACGCATGGCCCGACTGGAAGCCGAGCGGGACGATTTGCCTGAACTCGCCTTTCCGCGGACTCTGATCGCGCGCATGGATGACCCGAATGTCGCTTCTGCCATGCGCAGTGAAACGAAGCTGTTCGAATTCCGCAAGTCCTATCGAGAGGGCAGGAAAGCGCAGCTGTCCGAGCGCATCACCCAGTTCGAACATGAGATCGAAGGTCTGAAGGCGCAGGAAGTGGCCTATGATAACGGGCTTGCGGTGTTGCAGGCTGAAATTGCCTCGCAGAAATCGCTGCGCGAACAGGGCGTCGTCTCCGTGCAGCGGCTGAACAGCCTGCAGACTCAGGCCGCGACATTCGGCGGGGAGCGCGGCGAAAAAATCGCCTATCAGGCACAGACTGCGGGGCGCATCACCGAAACCAAGCTGCAGATCCTTCAGATCGATCAGGAATTGCGGACCGAGGTCGGGAGGGAACTGCGCGAAATACAGGCCCAGATGGGCGAATTCGTCGAGCGCAAGGTTGCCGCCGAAGATCAATTGAAACGCATTGATATCGTCGCGCCGCAATCCGGGACGGTGCATGAAATGGCTGTGCATACGGTGGGGGGCGTCGTAACGCCGGCCGATCCGATCATGCTGATCGTACCTGACGGAGATGACCTTGCGCTCGAGGTGCAGATCCTGCCGAAAGATATCGACCAGCTTCAGGTGGGGCAAAAGGCCATGCTGCGCATGACCGCCTTCAACCAGCGCGTCACGCCGGAGCTGGAAGGTCATGTCAGCCGCATTGCGGCGGATATCACGACAGATCAGCGCACCGGGCTCTCCTATTATCTGGCACGGATTTCCGTCCCGGTTACCGAGCGGAAGAAGCTGAACAATGCGCCGCTGATGCCGGGCATGCCCGCCGAGGCCTTTATCCAGACCAGCGAAAGAACGGCACTGTCCTACATCGCCAAACCGCTGACGGACCAGATCAGCCGCGCCTTCCGGGAGGATTAGGAATTCGAACCCGACCTGAGGGCGTTATCCACCTTCGCCAAAACGGAAGCCGGCGAACCCTCTCGTTTGCGTCGGGATAGCCCAGACGCCGCCCGAGAATGGCGCTTTCTCAAGCCGGTCTTCGGACATGTTGTGGCGGTGTGATGTCAGGAAAAGGATGCTGAAATCAGGCCCTCCGAAGCAGGCCATCGTGGGGTGAGGGACAGGAGCCGCGATCACGTTCGTCAGCTTGCCATCGGGCGAGAAAATGTTCAACACGCCAGCGGAAACGCCCGCGCTGTAGTAGTTGCCGCTGCTATCGAGACAGCCGCCATCGGGTCTTCCTGTTTCTTCGGTCATCCGGGCCACCTGTACGCCCTCATCGAAGGTGCCGTTCAGGCGGTCGAATTTTCGCCGGCGTATCCATTTCTGGACGGAATCGCTTTGCCACATGATTGATCCATCGGCAGAAAAAGCGAGGCCGTTCGGGCATGTCAGCCCGGTCTGCATGCGCTCGGCGCTTTTTTCGGTGATCCGCCAAAGCTCGCCATGGGGCTCCATGTCCGAAAGCGGCACATTGTGCATTGTTCCCACCCAGAAAGCGCCGTCCGGGCCGATCCGTCCGTCATTCAGCCGGCAGGGGATGCCTTCGGGTGCCGGAATGGAATGGAGGAGACGCGTTTTGCCGCTGTCCGGATCGAGGATGACGATGTCCATGCCACAAGCGACGATGAGTTCGCCGTTCTGGCAAAGGCCGAGACTTGAAACCGTCCTGGGGAACGGCCATTCTTGATAGACGCCGGGCTCAAGACCTGCGCACCGCACGGTCTTTCCGAGAATATCGCACCAGAAAAGCACCTGTCGCCGCTCGTCCCAGACAGGGGATTCCGCCAGTGTACTCATCGTGTCGCACAGAAGTTTCGTTTGCGACATGGCAAGCGCTTGTCCGGGATTTGCCGTATTCATGATGTTCGAACCGTTGAAAAAGATGCCGCAGAATTACTCGAAATAGTCCTGGTGGTTCTCGAAGACTTGCGAAAGAATGCCGAGGACACGTCTCAGATGTTTGCGCAAATTATCGGTCGCGCGGACTTCGTCTCCTGCCCTGATTGCGTCATATACCGCCTCATGTTCGGAAAGCAGGCGTGCCATATGCGCTTCGTCGGTTATGGCGAGTGCGCGCAGGCGATCCAGCCCCGCCTTCTCGCGGATCAGCAGGGATTCCAGTCTTTCAAGCCCCGTCGCGGCGGCAAGCGCGCTGTGGAATTGGTCGTCATGAACGCGGAAAGCCTTTCTGTCTCCATTGCGCATTGCTGTCCGCTGGCCGTTCAGGGCGTGTTCGATCTCCTGTTCCGCTTCCGCAGTCAGGCCGATCTGGCACAGCCTGCACACTGCCGCCACCTCAAGTGCCTCGCGGATGAATTGCGCGCTGCGGATGTTCTTTTCCGATAATCTCGAAACATAGGTGCCGCGGCTTGGAAGCGTCACGATCAAACCATCGTCGCGCAGACGGCTCAGCGCCTCCCGCACCGGGGTTCGGCTGGAATTGAACGATTGTCCGATTTCGTTTTCCGAGACTGCCTGACCGGGAAAAAGCTCCCGCGAAAGGATGGCGGATTTCAGCGCGGAATAAATCTGGTCCACGACCGGACGGTTAAGGTCCAGTCGCTCCATTGTCGGCACGGTGCCGCCTGTCACGGGAATTTTCGGCATATACCCTCCAGCGTTCTCATAACCGGTATACCGGAACACAAGTCTGTTGACAACCGGCATACCGGTATGCAAATGATTGCGCATTGGGAAGGAGGCTCCCGAAATGCAAAATATCAAGACCTGCGTCATCGTTGGTGCCGGAATGGTAGCGAAGACGCATGTGCTTGCCTGCGCGGCAAGCCCTGAAAAAATTCGCCTGAAAGGCATAGTCGACGGTGGCTCCGGCCGCGCCAAGGCGCTGGCCGCCGAAGCCTCGAAACACACCGGATATGAAGTTGCGGTTTATTCCTCAGTCGAGGAGGCGGCGCGCGATACGGATGTCGATTTCGCCATCATCGCAACACCGCCAAATGCCCGTATTGATATCGTCGGGAAACTGGCGAAAGCCGGCAAGCACATCCTGATGGAGAAGCCCGTCGCTCGCAATACGCAGGAAGCAGACGGTCTCGTTGCCCTTTGTCGCGAGGCAGGTGTTACTCTCGGCATCATCTTCCAGCACCGCATGCGGGCTGCATCGCAAAAAGCCCGTGAGCTCGTTGATGGCGGCACGCTCGGCGCGCTAGGCCTCTGCGAAATCTCCGTGCCCTGGTGGCGGGCGCAATCCTATTACGACGAACCGGGTCGCGGCACGCTGGCGCGCGATGGCGGCGGCGTCCTGATCTCCCAGGCAATTCATACGATCGATCTGGCATTGAGCCTGACGGGGCCAGTGGCCCGTGTTCAGGCCATGGCTGCGACGACGCGGTTCCATCGCATGGAAACCGAAGATTATGTTTCTGCCGGGCTGCGCTTCAAGAATGGTGCCGTTGGCTCGCTCGTTGCAAGTACCGCAAGTTTCCCCGGCGCTGCGGAATCGATCCTGCTGCATTTCGACAATGCCAGCCTTCGGCTTGCTTCGGGTCTGTTGCATCTCGACTGGCGCGATGGCCGGCAGGAGACTTTTGGCGGCGCTGCCGCTGGCACGGGCGGCGGCGCCGACCCCATGGCTTTCACGCATGAATGGCATCAGGGCGTCTTCGATGATTTCGCAGACGCCATCTCTTCAGGACGCCCGCCGGTCGTCACCGGTGAAGCGGCTCTTTTGTCTCACAGATTGATCGACGCGATCATCAACTCGGCCGACACCGGCAAGGAAGTGGAACTGCAGGATGAGTAAAGCAATCAAGTTCGTCGCTCTCGGGATTGAGCACCGGCACATTTTCGGCATGGCCCAGAACCTGCTGGATGCTGGCGCCGAATTTGCCGGCTGGTGGACGGAAGGCGAGCCCGATGTCGTGGAAGGCTTCGTCAAGCGCTTCCCGGATGTGCCGCGCGCAGCATCGAAAGAGGCGCTGCTGGCTGACGGCACCGTCGATCTCGTCGTGATCGCCGATATTCCCTCCAAGCGCGCCGATCTAGCGATCGCAGCGATGGAAGCCGGCAAGGATGTCATGTCGGACAAGCCGGGCTGCACCACCTTCGAACAGCTCGACCGCCTGCGCCAGACAGTCGCAAAGACCAAGCGCATCTGGACCGTGGATTTCTCCGAGCGCTTCGAAGTCCCAAGCGTGACCAAGGCTGCTGAACTCGTTGCGCAGGGCGCCATCGGCCGCGTCATCCAGACTGTCGGCCTTGGCCCGCACCGCCTGAACCGCCAGATTCGCCCGAAGTGGTTCTTCGAGCGCGAAGCCTACGGTGGTATCATCACCGACATTGCCAGCCACCAGATCGACCAGTTCATGTTCTTCACGGGTTCGACCGAGGTTGAGATCGTGTCCGCCACCGTTGCCAATTACGCCAACCCGCACGATCCTGGCCTTCAGGATTTTGGCGAGGTCGTGCTGCGCGGCGACAAGGGCCACGGCTATATCCGCGTCGACTGGTATACACCGGATGCGTTGCCGACCTGGGGTGACGGTCGTCTGACCATTCTCGGCACCGAGGGCTACATCGAGCTGCGTAAATATGTTGACGTCGGCAACACCGAAGGCACCGACCGCCTCGTTCTCGTGAATGGTGACCGCTGCGAGTATATCGATGCTTCCGGTGCTGGCCTGCCCTATTTCGCTCGCATCTGCGACGATATCCGCAACCGCACGGAAACGGCAATGACGCAGGAACACGTCTTCAAGGTCTGCGACCTGTCGCTGCAGGCACAGGCCAAGGCTGAGGGAGCCTCGAAATGATTGGTGTTGCCATCATCGGCGCCGGCATCGGCGCCCAGCATCTGAGCGGCTATCGGGCGCTACCCAATCGCTTCGTCGTCAAGGCGATCTGCGATCTCGATCTGGAGCGCGCCCGCTCCGTCGCCGGCGGTGATACCTCCATTCATCTCACCACCGATCTCGATGAGGTTCTGGCCGATGAGAGCATCCAGCTGATCGACGTCTGCCTGCCGCCGCACCTGCATTTTCCGGTGACGCTGAAGGCGCATGCGGCGGGCAAGGATGTGGTCTGCGAAAAGCCGCTGGTCCGCTCTCTGGAAGAAGCCAATGCGCTGATCGACTCCGTCAAGAAGACCGGTCGCGGCGTGTTTCCCGTGTTCCAGTACCGCTTCGGACACGCCATGCGGCAGATGCGCGCGCTCATCGATGCCGGTCTTGCCGGCAAGGCCTTTGTCGCGAGCTCGGAAGTCCATTGGAACCGTGGTGCCAGCTATTACGACATTCCCTGGCGCGGCACCTGGAAGGGTGAGTGCGGCGGTGCAATCCTTGGTCATGCCATTCATGCCCATGATCTTCTCTGCCACGTCCTCGGTCCGGTCGAGGAAGTTTTCGCCATGGCCGATACGCGGGTCAACAAAATCGAAACCGAAGATTGCGCAGCACTCAGCTTCCGCATGAAAAGCGGTGCGCTCGCAACAAGCTCGGTCACGCT
Source organism: Agrobacterium sp. MS2 (assembly GCF_003261015.1). Lineage (NCBI taxonomy): Bacteria > Pseudomonadati > Pseudomonadota > Alphaproteobacteria > Hyphomicrobiales > Rhizobiaceae > Agrobacterium > Agrobacterium sp. MS2. The sequence goes on from NZ_QLNF01000056.1 coordinate 221,538, forward strand.
CGGCGCGGCCGAAGACACCTCGCGCCTGCGTTTCTGCTTCGAGGGCTTCACGGCGGAAAGCGGCACCTTGCCGTATCGTCCGGCAGAAGACACCTGGCGTTTCATCGCCCGCGCCCCGACGACACAGGATCAGATCGACGCCGTTCTGGCGACCGTAGCGGATGGCGAAAACGGCTTTGCCGGTTTTGTCGAAGCCATTGCCGACGCGATGGAAGGACGCGGCGGCAAGGAAGTGACGGTTCATGACGGCTTGCAGTCCATTGAACTCGTGACAGCCATCTACCGATCGGTCCGGGAAGGAAAGCCGGTTCGTCTGTCCGACGCCGCCGAAGGTGAGTGGATCAAGGGCTGGGCTCCGAGCGCATCCGCAAAAGCATAATCATCTAACGGGAGGAAACCAGATGACCAGAAAATACAGCATGGCACTGGCGCTCGCCATTGGCGCGGCGTCCTTTGCCGGTGCCGCGCAGGCGGCCCAGGAAGTGCGCTTCACCTGCGCTTATGACGGTAACGGCTGCGAAATCCTGAAGGATATTCTTGCACGTTACGAAAAGCAGCATCCTGATGTGAAGATCGTCACCGATGTCGTGCCCTACAAGGCGCTGCTGGAAGGTCTGCCCGTGCAGCTCGCCGGCGGCAGCGGTCCTGACTTCGCAACCGTGACCGATCTTGGCGGTCTCAACCGCTATTATCTCGATCTGACGCCCTATGTGGACGCGAAATATTGGGAGGATAATTTCTCCAACGTGCTGAAATGGTACCGCAGCGGCCCTGACGACAAGGGCATCTACGGCATGCACACGCAGCTCACCATCACCGGCGCCTTCATCAATCGCACCCTTTTCGATCAGGCAAACGTCGCCGTTCCCGGCAAGGATGCGACGCTGGACGACTGGGCGAAGGCCGCCAATGCCGTCGCCAAGGCAACCGGCACGCCTTACCCGATGGCGATCGACCGTTCCGGCCACCGCATCGCCGGCCCGGCCATTTCGTACGGCGCGAAGATTTTCGACGCCGACGGCAAGCCGATCCTCGTCGATGAAGGCTTCACCACGTTCGTGAAGAAGTTCGTGGAGTGGAACAAGGACGGCACCATGGCGCGTGACGTCTGGGCTGGTCAGGGCGGCAATACCTACCGTGACGCCGCGCAGGAATTCATCAACGGCCAGCTGGTCTATTATTATTCCGGCAGCTGGCAGACGGCGCGCTTCGACAGCCAGGTCGGCGATGCCTTTGACTGGGAAGTCGTGCCGCAGCCCTGCGGTGGCGCAGCCTGCACCGGCATGCCTGGCGGCACCGGCATCGTCGGTTTCAAGCAGACCAAAAACCCGAAGATCGTCGCCGACATCCTGAACTTCCTTGCTCAGGACGAGAACTATCTCGACTTTACGGTGCGTACCCGCAACGTTCCGGCGAACAAGTCGGTGGCGGACAAGGGCGTGACCTATACCGGCGCGACGCCTGCGACGCAGAAGGCCATGAATGCCTGGCTCGACCAGATCCCCGGTCTCAGCCCGATTGCCTACGCCTACCAGGGCTACAAGAACAACCGCGCCATGTTCAACATCTCAGTCCAGCGCATCACGCAGGCTATCGTCGGTGAAAGCACCGTTGATGAGGCCATGGCCCGTGCGAAGACGGACCTTGAGGAAGCGTTGAAACAGGCGAAGTGATCCATCGCCTTCCGGCGCGGCGCATGCCGCGCCGCGCCGGATCGAAGGAGGACCCTCATGTATAAATTTCTTGCGCCCGTCATGGGCATCGTTGAATTGCCCTTTTCCTTTCTGCAGAAGGTTCTTGGCCACAGGCGGATTGCGTGGGTGTTTCTGACACCCAACCTGATCCTGTTTGCGGTCTTCGCCTTCCTGCCGATCCTGCTGAACATGGCCTACTCCGTGACCGGCAGCGAACACATATTGCTTTCCGAGCGCCCTTCGGTGGGCGGCGAAAACTTTTCGGTCCTTCTTTCCTGTCAGAATTATCTCGATCCCAATTCCTGTGCGCGCGATCTCTTCTGGCGTTCCGTCTGGAACACGCTGTTCTTCGTCGTGCTGCAGGTGGGTTTCATGGTCGGCTTTTCGCTGATCACGGCCATCGTGCTGAACCGCGATATCCGGGCGCGCGGCTTTTTCCGTGCGGTGTTCTTCTTCCCTGTTTTGCTGTCGCCTGTCGTCGTGGCCTTGATCTGGAAGTGGATACTCCAGCGTTTCGGCGTTCTCAATGCGGCGATGGAAGGCCTGGGCCTCGGTTCGGTGGACTGGTTGCTCGAAGCCAATCTTGCCTTCGGTTGGTCGGTCTTCCTGTCGGTCTGGGCGCATATGGGTTTTTACACGCTCATTCTCCTCGCCGGCCTTCAGGCGATCCCGCGCGATGTCTACGAGGCGGCGCAGCTGGACAAGGCAAGCCCATGGCGCATCTTCCGGCGCATCACCCTGCCGCTGCTTGCGCCCACCATGCTCGTCGTTCTCGTCCTGTCGGTCATCAAGGGCGTGCAAACTTTCGATGAAGTCTTTGCCTTTACCGGCGGTGGCCCGGGTTCGGCGACGACCTTCATCATTCAATTCATCTATCAGACCGGCTTTGCCGGGACGCCCCGGAATTTCGGACTTGCGGCCGCCGCTTCGCTGCTGCTCGCCGTGGTGCTCGTGGTGCTGACCGCGCTGCAATTCCGGGCAAACAGGAGCAAGGTCGATGGCTAGGATTGGCGCATTTCTGACCCGTACCCGCGGCCGTAACGGCAAGCTGCATTGGACCGACTGGCTGTCCTACGCCTATCTCGGCGTGGCCGTGCTGATGATGTTCGGTCCTGTCGTTTGGCTGGTGCTCTCGTCGTTCAAGACGGAAGCCGATCTCCAGCGCTTTCCGCCACGGCTGCTGCCCTATAGCCAGGAAACCATGGTGGTGGACGGGCAGCCAAATCCGCTGCCGGCCTATGTCGACAAGGATGGCCGCAAGCTCGGCATGATCAGGCGTATCGGCCTCGTGGCGCAGGTGGTTGATCCCGCCAAGCCGGCGGAAGTGCTGAAGATGCAGTTCAACGAGCTGAAGCCGGCTGAAAAGGTGGCGCTCGCGACGGAAAACTACACCGAGCTTTTCCAGCGCTTCAATTTCCCGCTCTATTTCTGGAACTCGACCTTCATCACGGTCACCTCGACCATCATCATGCTGATCGTCAATTCCATGGCGGCCTTCGCGCTCTCGAAATATCAGTTCAAGGGCAGGGGCGCCGTGCTGGCGCTGGTGGTCGGTACGCTTATGATCCCGCAGACCGTCGTGCTTGTGCCGCTGTTTCTCATCACCAGCCAGCTCGGTTTGATCAACAGTCTGTGGGGCGTCATCATTCCCGGTGCGGCGACACCCACGGGCGTCTTCCTGCTGCGGCAATACATGCTCACGATACCGGACGAGATCCTCGATGCGGCGCGCATGGACAAGGCCAGCGAGTGGAAAATCTACTGGCGCATCATCCTGCCGCTCTCGGCACCCGCGCTCGCGGTTCTAGCGATCCTTGCGATCATGTGGCGCTGGAACGACTTCCTCTGGCCGCTGATCGTGCTGACCCGCAACGACAACTTCACCCTACAGCTGGCGCTCAACTCCTTCCAGGGCGAGATGACGACGGAGTGGAGCAATCTTCTGGCCATGACGGTGCTGACACTCGCCCCGATCGCGCTGGTCTTCATGTTCCTGCAAAAATATATCGCCACCGGCATTGCGTCGACAGGCGGCAAATAATCCTCAGGGAGGAAATACGACAATGGCAAGTATAGAGCTTCGTCAGGTCAAAAAAACATATGGCGCCCTCGATGTGATCAAAGGCGTTGATCTCGATATCAAGCACGGCGAATTCTGCGTGTTCGTCGGCCCTTCCGGCTGTGGCAAGTCGACGCTGCTGCGCATGATCTCGGGCCTGGAAGAGTTGAGCGGCGGCGATATCGTCATCGGCGGCGATGTGGTCAATACGGTGCCCGCTGCGGATCGCGGCCTTGCAATGGTGTTCCAGTCCTACGCGCTTTATCCGCATATGACGGTCCGCGAAAACCTCTCTTTCGGTCTTGAGAACATCGGCACGCCGAAGAAGGAGATCGCCGAGAAGATCGCGCAGGTCGCCAAGATGCTGCAGATCGATCAGCTTCTCGAGCGTCGTCCCAAGGATTTGTCGGGTGGGCAGCGCCAGCGCGTCGCCATCGGCCGCGCCGTGGTGCGGGAACCTCGCGTGTTCCTCTTCGACGAACCGCTTTCCAACCTCGATGCGGAACTGCGCGTCGATATGCGCGGCGAAATTTCCAGTCTGCACCGGCGTCTCGGCAACACCATGATCTACGTCACGCATGATCAGGTGGAAGCGATGACCATGGCCGACAAGATCGCCGTTTTGCGGGCTGGTAAACTCGAACAATTTGGCGTGCCGCTCGACCTCTACAACCGCCCGGCCAATCTCTTCGTGGCAGGCTTTATCGGCTCGCCGAAAATGAACTTTTTCGCAGGCGAAGTGTCTTCGGACGCGACACCTGCGCTTAAAATCGCGACGGGCGAGACTATCCCGCTGCCACAGACCGGCTTTGCCTATAAGCCCGGCCAGAAGGTGACGCTCGGCATCCGTCCGAACCATGTGGAGCCGGGCGAGGGCGGCGCGTTGACCATGTCGGTGCGCACGGCGGAACAGCTGGGCGGCGAGTCCTATCTCTACGGTAATCTCGGTGACGGCACTCCTGTAACGCTGCATCTTTCCGGCCAGACCTCGACATCGGCGGGCGAAGTCATCCGCCTGTCGGCGCCACTTCAACACGTCCACCTTTTCGACACGACGAGCGGGCTGACGCTCCGGCAGGACTGACAGCCTTAGGCACCACCCGCAACGTAGGACCAATGACATGACCGATAAAAAACTCCGCTCCGACCGCTGGTTCGCTCCCGACGACCTGCGCAGCTTCGGCCACCGCTCGCGCATGATGCAGCTGGGCTATGCGGAGGAGGATTTTATCGGCAAACCCGTCATCGGCATCCTCAACACCTGGTCGGAGCTCAACACCTGTCATTCGCACTTTCCGGAGCGCGTGCAGGATGTGAAACGCGGCGTGTTGCAGGCTGGCGGCTTCCCCGTCGAAATGCCGTCGCTTTCCGTGGATGAGAGCTTCACCAAGCCGACATCGATGCTTTACCGCAACATGCTGGCGATGGAGACGGAAGAAATGATCCGCTCGCATCCGCTGGATGGTGTGGTGCTGATGGGCGGTTGCGACAAGACGACGCCGGGCCTCGTCATGGGTGCGATCTCGGCCGGTGTGCCGATGATCTATCTGCCCGCCGGCCCGATGCTGAGCGGAAATTACGCCGGCAAGGTGCTGGGCTCGGGTTCGGACGCCTGGAAATATTGGGATGAGCGCCGCGCAGGCAATGTTACGGACGAGGAATGGCGTGGCGTGCAGGGCGGCATCGCCCGTTCTGCCGGTGTGTGCATGACGATGGGCACGGCCTCGACCATGACGGCCATTGCCGACGCGCTCGGCATCACCCTGCCGGGGGCCTCCTCCATTCCGGCAGTCGATTCCGAACATCAGCGCATGTCCGCAGCCTGTGGCCGCCGCGTTGTCGAGATGGTGTCGGAAGACCTGACACCGAACCGCATCCTTACGGCGGCAGCTTTCCGCAACGCTGCCATCGTCGCCATGGCGACAGGTTGTTCCACCAATGCCGTCGTCCACCTCATCGCCATGGCGCGCCGCGCCGGCGTGCCGATGACGCTGGATGAGCTGGACGAACTTGGCCGCGTTACACCGCTCATCGCCAATGTCCGCCCCTCCGGCAAGAACTATCTGATGCAGGACTTCTTTTACGCCGGTGGCCTGAGGGCGCTGATGAAGCAGCTGGAAAGTCGTCTCGACTGTTCCGTGCTGACAGTGACTGGCCGCAGCATGGGCGAAAACCTTGAGGGTGCAAAGGTCTACAACGACGACGTCATCCGCTCGCTGGACAATCCCGTCTATGCGGAAGGCTCTCTTGCCGTGCTGCGCGGCAATCTCTGCCCTGACGGTGCCGTCATAAAACCCGCCGCCTGCGATCCCAAACTCCATATACATCAGGGTCCGGCGCTGGTGTTTGACAGCTACCCTGAAATGAAAGCCGCCATCGACGATGAAAATCTCGATGTGACGCCCGATCATGTGCTGGTGCTGCGCAATGCCGGTCCGCTCGGCGGCCCCGGCTTCCCGGAATGGGGCATGTTGCCCATTCCAAAGGCGCTGATCAAAAAGGGCCATCGCGATATGCTGCGCATCTCGGACGCCCGCATGTCCGGCACGTCCTACGGTGCCTGCGTACTGCATGTCGCACCGGAAAGCTTCGTTGGCGGCCCGCTGGCGCTGCTGAAAAACGGCGATATCGTCCGCCTCGACCTGCCGCAGCGTCGTCTCGACATGCTGGTCAGCGAAGAGGAAATCGCTCAGCGCCGGGCGGCATGGCAAGCGCCTGCGCCGCGTTATGAACGTGGGTACGGTTATCTCTTCTCCAAGCACGTGACGCAGGCCGACCAGGGTTGCGACTTCGACTTCTTGCAGACAGATTTCGGCCGTTCCGCCGGCGAGCCCGATATTTTCTAAGAGGCCCCATCATGTTGAAGCGATTGCTCATCACCGGTGCCGGCGGCAAGCTGGGCAGCATGTTGCGCGGGCGGCTTGGCCATGTTGCCGAAACCCTCCGTCTTTCTGATGTGGTTGATCTCGGTTCGCCAGCGCCTCATGAAGAGTTCGTCCGCTGCGCGCTGGAGGACGAGCAGGCAGTTTACGATCTGGTCAAGGATTGCGACGGTATCGTCCATCTCGGCGGCATTTCCGTCGAGAGGGCTTTTGACCCGATCGAGGCTGCCAATCTGCGTGGTGTTTACAATCTTTACGAGGCGGCCAGAGCACACGGCAATCCCCGCATCCTTTTCGCCTCCAGCAACCACACGATCGGTTATTATCCGCAGGGCCAGCAACTTAGCCCTGAGACGCCTTTTCTGCCTGATGGCCTCTATGGGGTTTCGAAGATTTTCGGCGAGGCCATGGCAAGCCTCTACCATTCCAAATTCGGACAGGAGACGGCTATCGTGCGTATCGGCTCCTGTGACGAGAAACCCACGAACTGGCGCATGTTGTCGACCTGGCTCAGCTACGGTGACTTCGTCTCTCTGATAGAGGCGACCTTCCGCGTGCCGAAACTCTGCTGCCCGGTTATCTGGGGCGTTTCAGCCAATGACGACAGCTGGTGGGATAATTCCCATGTCGATTTTCTCGGCTGGCAGCCGCGCGACAATGCCGCGCGTTACCGGGCGGAAATCGAGCGCGACGTCCCGCGCCCCGGCCCCGAGGCAGCGATCGCAAAATATCAGGGCGGCATTTTTATCGATGAGCCCATTCACAGGACTTGAAACACATCCATCCGGCCATTGCGAGGAAACAGACATGAATAATGAAACGCGCGAAAAACTGATGACGATTTCCGTCGCCACGCTAGCGACAGCGCTTTACAAGCGCGGCTTGCGAAACCAGGTCATTCAGGGCGTTCGCCCGCTGGGCTACAAGGGCAAGAACATGGTGGGCCCGGCCTTTACCCTGCGCTACATGCCGGCCCGCGAGGATCGCAACCAGCTCGTAGAATTCCGCAATCCCGCCCATCCGCAGCGTGTTGCCATCGAAACCTGCCCGCCGGGCCACGTGCTTGTCATGGACAGCCGCAAGGACGCCTCTGCCGCCTCGGCCGGCGATATTCTGGTGACGCGTCTGATGGTTCGCGGTGGTGCGGGCATCGTTTCCGATGGCGGTTTCCGGGATGCGGCCACCATTGCCGAACTGGAGATTCCGGCCTACCACACCCGCCCTTCGAGCCCCACCAATCTGACCAAACACGAGGCCATCGAGATCAACGGCCCCATCGGCTGCGGCGATGCACCGGTGTTTCCCGGCGACATCATCGTGGGTGATGCCGATTGCGTCATCGTCATCCCCGCCGGCATTGCTGATGAAGTGGCGACGGAGGCGGTTGAAATGACAGCCTATGAGGATTTCGTGGTAGAGCAGGTCAAGGCCGGCCAGACGATCATCGGCCTTTACCCCTGCACCAAGGAAGAGCACCAGACGGCCTTTGCCGAATGGCGCAAGAAGAATAACCGCTGAGCCTCATAACCAGCCCAGTGCTTTCGCCGCGCGGATCGCCTCCGCGCGGCGTTTGCAATCCAGCTTGCGGAACAGGTTGCCAAGGTGAAACTTCACCGTCACTTCCGAGATGTTGAGCGTCTGAGCAATCTTCTTGTTCGACATGCCGCTGGCCAATAGTTGCAGCATCTGTGCTTCCCGTTGAGAAAGGCCGCCATGCAGCGCCCGAGCCTGCGGTGAGTTCACCGAGGCGGCGAAAATAGACAGCGCGGTGCGGACATCGGATGAGGTTTCGATGAAACTGCGGATGCGGCGATTGTTGAGAAGCGGCGAAAGGAAGACGCGCTCTTCCGACAGCACACCGTTGCAGCCAAGGCGGGTCGCCGATTCGAGCGCGGTGATTATATGCGCGCGGGCGGCGGCGTTGTCACGGCGCTGGTGCGCGGCATAGCTCTGCCAGATTCTCAATGCGACCTTCTCGCGATTGGTGACCTTTGGATTGGCGATCATCGCATCGATCTGCCGGGAGAGATAGGCGCGGGGTGTGAACAGGTGCACCGCATCGCGCAGCCAGGCCATGACATAGGCGATTTCATCACGACGTGTCAGGCGGGAGAGGTCTTCGTGGGCGCTCTCCACCCAGTTACGGCCCATGGGCATGCGAACTGCTGAAAGCGTCGCTGCGGCATCTGCCCAACGGTTGGCGTTCTGATAGGCGATGGCCGTTCTGATCTCCATCATCGCATGAAACTGCAACCCCTCCGACAGATGAATCCAGAGTCCGTCCAGAAAACCCGGGCGAACGGTCATCGGAAAATGGTCGATCAGCACCTGCGAGGCGTAATGCAGTGCAAACTGCATCAGACTCGGCCAGATTTCGGCGGCGGCGAAATGATCAAAATCATGTTCGACGAAATGCAGCAGGTCGCGCGGTTTTCCGGCCTCATAGGCAAGGCAGGCTTCCGCCAGTCGCAGCATCCGGAACTCCTGCATGGCATCATGCGGCACCTGTTCCAGCCGTGCGCGCGCCTCCTGCGCCGCCCGGCGCGCCAGAAGCACATCGCCGCTCATCAGCCGCAGCACGATCTGGTGCAGATGGATGAAGAATTCGAGCAGAGGCTGCCCGCCCATCTTGCGCAGATAGATAAGCGCGCGGGCGGCGGCCGCCTCTGCCTCGCGGAAATTGCGACGGCGGATTTCGAATTCAAGCAGCGCATTGTAATAGGCCGCCCATTTCCCGTGATCGTCCATGGGGTAATCCGCCATGAACTCGCCAAGCCGCGTTATCACCGCGTCATTGGGCGTCAGGTCCTCGGCGATCATCAGGTTCAGCCGGAAGGTGCGGGCTGCGAAGGAAAACCGCGAGCCGCGGGCTAGCACCTTCAGCGGGTCAAGGTAATCCGAGCCGAGGCTTTTGCCGAGCAGATGGCGCACGCGCTGCAATTCGCCCTGTTTCAGCAAGGCGCGGGTAACCGCGAAAAGGACGGTTTCATTGGAGGTGATCATATCCTGCGAAAACCGCATGATGATTTCGCGAAACCTGTCGACGCTGCTTCGGTAGATCAGTTCCCGCCCATGGGCGCGTTCGAGGATTTGCGCGGCATGGGTCTCGTAACCGCGATCGAGCAGCATCGCCATGGCTGCGAGCGAATGCCCTGCCTTTTCGAAGGCCGAGGCGACCTCCACCACGGCGCTGCCGGCCTGCAAGGTGGCGAGGCGTTCTCTTGCCGCGACCGTTAGGAGCCGTATCAGTGTGTGGTGATTGTCGGGTTTTCCCGTCAGAAAGGGCGGCAGAAGCATGGCCCAGTCAGCATCTGGGGCGGCGGAAGGGTTTTCGAGCCAAAAGGAAAGTTCGACGGTCTGGGCGGGCGTGAGATGGGGCAGATAGCTTTCGCGCAGATAGTCGGCGCATAACGTGTCATCCGGCAGGCGCGCCAGCGAAAGAAAGGCCGGCCATCCCGCGTAATCCTCGAGTGCCAGCCGTCGTTGCCCGGGTGGAAGGTCGTCCACCTCATCTGGCCGCAAGGCGAGTTCTTCCGGTCCTATGGTGAGCGAGCCGTGATGCAGGATGTGACGCGCCATGCCGCTGATCCTCTGGTCTGGCCGGCAGGCGATGACGACGAAACGCACCGACTCCAGAATGGGGGCTGGCATGCGTACCGCCCTTGCAAAAACTGGAATGTCCCACAGCAGGTTGCCACTGACCGCGTCATCGCTTTGCGGCTGGTGCGTGCGGCATATCTGAGCTCCGAGCTCCTTTGCCAGCGTCTCCAGCAATACGCTTTTTCCCGCACCCGCCGGTGCGCGCAGAAACACGACGCCCGCGGTTTCGCTGGCGATGCGATTGCAGAGGTGGGTCCGGGGCAGAAGCGTCATAGGAAAGGGATAGGATATCAGTTTCAAAAAACCTATACTCATTCTTTAAAAAACTATACCTTTCAGCGATTGTTCGAATGGCCATGTGGTGAAAACTTGTGCTCAGGCAACCGATGCACAAGGAACGTTCCACCGATGCAGCAACATCCGCTGGTCGCGATTTTGAACAGGCTCGGCACCTTCGTGCTGGTCATGATCGCCCTGTCCATCATGATTTTCGTGCTGGCCCGCGTGGTGCCGGGAGATCCCGCCCGCATGGCGCTGGGGCCGGCGGCAACGCAGGAGCAGGTGGATGCGTTGCGCGGGCAGATGGGCCTCGACAAGCCGCTCGCCGTTCAATATCTCGATTATATCGGCAATGCATTGCATGGTGATCTGGGCTTCTCGCTGGTTTCGCAGCGCCCCGTTACAACCGATCTGGCGCAGACTGTTCCTGCGACCGTCGAACTGGTGCTGGTCTCGGTCATTTTCATGTTCCTCGTCGCCATCCCGCTCGGCGTCATCACGGCGCATTATCGCAACCGGCCGCTGGATCACATCGGTCGCATCCTGTCGCTTACCGGGGTCACGATCCCAAGCTTTCTCTTCGCCATCACGCTGCAATTGCTGGCAGCGCGCTTTCTCTCCGGCTGGCCGATCATCGGCAGGCTCGATCATTCGCTTGGTTGGCAGGGCGGCCCCACCGGTTTCATCCTTGTCGACGGCATGCTGGCCGGACGTTTCGACGTCGTGCTCGATGCGTTGAAGCATCTCGCGCTTCCGGCCTTTGCGCTTTCCATGGCCGGCATCGGCCAGATCACCCGCATCACGCGCTCCTCTATGATCGAGAACCAGCGCAAGGACCATGTGCTGACCCTGCAAAGCTTCGGCGTGCCGGAGCGGGTCATCATCTTCCGTTACCTGCTGAAGCTCTCTTCCATCGCGCCGCTGACGATCATGGGTCTCGAATTCGCGTCGCTGATCGGCAATGCCTTCGTGATCGAGATGGTCTTCGCCTGGGGTGGTTTTGCTTCCTACGGGCTCAACGCCATCCTGCAGAAAGACCTCAACGCCGTGACCGCCGTGGTGCTGGTGGCCGGCCTGTTCTTCATCGTTGCGAACCTGATCGTGGATGTTCTGATCTCGATCATCGACCCGCGTCTGCGCCGCAAGGAGGCTCGCTGATGGCCGATATGAAAATGCTCGAACCCACCGATCGGGGCTTAAGCGCCGGTTACATGATGTGGTATCGCTTCAGTCGCAATCCGGCGGCGGTCATCGGCTCGTTGATCCTTCTGTCGGTGCTTATACTGGCGGTCTTCGCACCCTGGCTTACGCCCTATCCGAAACATATCGGCGCGGTTGTCGATTTCCGCGCCCGCCATATGCCGCCGGATCTGGAACACTGGTTCGGCACCGACAAGGCCGGTCGCGATATCTTTTCCCGTACCATCTTCGGGCTGCGTGTCTCGCTGCTTCTCGTCATCGGCGTGCTCGGTATTTCGGTTCCAGTCGGAACTGTGCTCGGCCTGATCGCCGGTTATTTCGGCGGCTGGACGGAAAAACTCATCAGCGGCCTGACGAATGTGATGCTGGCCATGCCGCCACTCGTCATGGCGCTCGCGGTCTCCAACCTGCTGGAACCGACACTGATGAACGCCATGATCGCGATCACGCTGCTATGGTGGACCTGGCATGCGCGGCTGATCTATTCGGTATCGAAGTCCATCGCTTCGGAAGATTACATCGAGGCGGCGCGTCTTGCCGGTGCCGGCCCGTTGCACATCCTCTTCCGCGAAATACTGCCCAACTGCGTTTCGGTCATTTCGGTCAAGACGACGCTCGATGCCGCCTTCGTCATTCTGTTCGGCGCGACGCTGAGCTTCCTGGGTTTCGGCGTCAAGCCGCCCACGCCTGACCTTGGATCGATGGTCGCCGACGGGCGCCAGTTCATGCCGGATTTCTGGTGGGAAGTGCTCTGCCCCGGCGCGGCCGTGCTTTACGTGACGCTGGGTTTCAATCTGCTGGGCGACGGCCTGCGCGACATGTTCGACGTGGAAAGCTAAGGCCATGACTGAACCGCTTCTCAAGGTCGAAAACCTCAACGTCACCTTCACCAATTACGGCCGCACCCGGCAGGTGCTGCGCGATGTCGCCTTCACGGTTGCCGCCGGCGAACGCGTGGCGTTGATCGGCGAAACCGGGTCGGGCAAATCCGTCACGGCGAAGGCAATCATCGGTACCCTGCCGAAAAACGCCGCGATCACATCAGGTGCCATCGTCATCGATGGCCGGGATGTGCTGTCCATGCCACGCAGGGAGCGTGAGGCCCTGAAGGGGACCGCGTTTTCACTGATCATGCAGGACCCGCTCTCCTCCTTCAATCCGGTCTTCAAGATCGGCACGCATCTGGATGATGTCATGCGCTTCGCCGACAAGCGCGATGGAATCAACTCGTCCAAGGCCGGGCGTCGCAATCGCATTGCTGCCGTTCTGCGCCGGGTGCAGCTTGCCGACACCGAGCGGGTGATGAACGCCTATCCGTCCGAACTTTCGGGCGGCATGCGCCAGCGCGTGTTGATCGGGCTTGCCTTGCTGCATCAGCCGAAGCTCCTGATCGCGGACGAGCCGGGCACGGCGCTAGACGTGACCACGCAGGATGAAATCCTCAATCTCATCAACCAGCTGGTCGCCGAAGAAAACATGGCGCTCTTGATGATCACCCACAATCTCGGCGTCGTGCGCAAGGTGGCGGATCGGGTCGTGGTTATGCATCACGGCGATATCGTCGAGACCGGACCCTGCGCGCAAATCCTCCATAGCCCTGCCAAGGATTATACGCGCTCGCTTCTGGATGCCGTGCCTCCGCTTTATGGCCCGCGCGTCACCGATCTGGCGCAGAGCACACGTTCGCCCATCGTCACCATCGAAGGGCTGAACAAGATTTATGGTCGGCGCAACGGTTATCACGCCGTGCGGGATGTGAATCTGACGCTGAAGGAAGGCGAGGTATTCGGCCTGGCCGGTGAATCCGGCTCCGGCAAAACTTCCGTCGCCCGTATGATCATGGGCCTTTCGCGCCCTACCTCCGGCAATCTTGTCATTGACGCTCCCGCGCCTGCGCGCGGCAAGCGATTGACGCAGATCGTCTATCAAAACCCGGGCACCTCGCTTAATCCGAAGCGCACGGTGAAACAGACGCTTGCCCTGCCGCTGAAATCCATCGGCATGGATGGGCAGGCGCGGGAAAACCGCATGCAGGAACTGATGGGGCTGGTGCGGCTGCCGCAATCCTATCTCGGCAAATATCCGCATGAGCTGTCCGGCGGCCAGAAGCAGCGTGTGGCGATTGCCCGGGCGTTGGCGGCCGAGCCGAAAATTCTCATCCTCGATGAGCCAACGGCCGCACTCGATGTGTCCGTGCAGAAGACGGTTATCGACCTTCTGCTGCAGCTGCGTGAGGAGCTTGGCCTGACCTATCTGATGATCTCGCACGACCTGTCGCTGATGCGCAATTTCTGTTCGCGCATCGCCATCATGCTGCGGGGCGAGATTGTCGAAGAGGGCGTGACGTCGGCGGTCTTTGCCGAACCGGCCCATCCCTATACCCGCGCCCTGATCGCGGCCATCCCCGTCGTCACCGACGAGGAAGAACGTCTCAAACCCACGGTGACCGAGGAGGAGCGCATGCGCTTCCTCGTCAAAACGACCGATTGATGAAAGAGGAGCCTGACGTGTATCGCGTTGGAATTGACGTCGGCGGCACGAATACCGATGCCGTTGTGTTGCAGGATAAGACCGTTCTGGCGGGGGTGAAGGCCTCCACGACAGAGGATGTGACGTCAGGCGTCATCGAAGCCCTTGAAAAGGTCATCGAGGCATCGGGCATAGACAGGGCGCGCATCGGTGCCGTGATGATCGGCACCACGCATTTCACCAATGCGGTGATCGAGCGCCGGCATATGGACGAGGTTGCAGCCATCCGGCTCGGCCTGCCGTCCGGTGCCGGCCTGCCGCCCATGGTCGACTGGCCGGATGATCTCAAAGAAATCGTCGGCAACCACGGTTATCAGGTGCGCGGCGGTTATGAATTCGACGGCCGCGAAATTTCACCGCTCGATGAGGACGAAATCGTCCGCATCGCCGCCGATATTCGTGCCAAGGGCCTGAAGGCCGCCGCCGTGACCTGCGTTTTCAGCGGCATCAACGATGCGATGGAACTTCGGGCGAAGGAAATCCTGCAGGAACGCTGCCCCGGTCTGCCGGTGGTGATGTCCAAGGATATCGGCCGCCATGGCCTGCTTGCACGGGAAAGTGCGGCAATCATGAATGCCAGCCTGCTGTCGCTCGCCGACCGCACGGTTGCGGCTTTCGGCGAAGCGCTGAAGGCTGCGGGCATCGCCTGCCCTTTCTATATTACTCAGAACGACGGTACGCTGATGGCGGCTGATGTGGTGCGCGGTTTCCCCGTGCTCACCTTTGCCTCCGGTCCGACGAACTCCATGCGTGGTGCTGCCTTCCTCACCGGCCTCAAGGATGCCGTGGTCGTGGATGTCGGCGGCACCACGTCGGACGTCGGCTCGCTTTCACACGGCTTCCCGCGTCAGGCCTCGACCACGGTGGATATTGGCGGCGTGCGCACCAATTTCCGCATGCCTGACGTTTTCTCCATCGGTCTCGGCGGCGGTTCCCTCGTGGTCAATGGCGACCATGGCCTGACTGTCGGGCCGAAATCCGTTGGTTACCGCGTCCGCCGCGAGGCGCTCTGCTTCGGTGGCTCGACCCTGACGGCGACGGATATCGCGGTTGCCTCCGGCAAGGCGGATGTTGGCGAGAAAAAGCTGGTTTCCAGCCTCGACAAAAAGCTCGTGGATGCGGCCGTCAACAAGATCAACGACATGCTTGAAGCCTGCGTGGAGCGCAGCCGCATCTCATCGTCACCAGTGCCGGTTATCGCCGTTGGCGGCGGTTCCATCCTGATGCCGGACCGCATCGGTGATCTTGAGGTTATCCGGCCTGAGAATTTCGCGGTGGCCAATGCCGTTGGCGCGGCCATTGCGCAGATCAGCGGTGAGACCGACCGGGTCTTCTCACTCGTCGATGGACGCACGCGCGAGAGCGCACTGGCCGAGGCAGAAGCGGAGGCCCGCGAAAAGGCGGTTGCCGCCGGCGCGATTGCCGCGACGCTCGAAGTAATCGAGCGCGAGGATATGCCGCTGGCTTACCTGCCCGGCAACGCCACCCGCATTCATGTGAAAGTTGTTGGAGAAATGGGAGCCAATCATGGCTGAGACACGCAAGCTGAAATATGACGAGGCGGCATTGCGGACGCTGACGCGTGAAGATCTCGACGCACTGGAAATCGGCGCAGGCATTCTCGGCACGGGCGGCGGCGGCAATCCGTATCTCGGGAAGCTTCTGGCGCTGGAGGCCATGAAGGCCGGCTATGAGATGAAGATTCTCGCAACCGACGCGATCGAGCCGGACGCGCTCTGCATGTCCATCGGCGGTATCGGCGCGCCTGTCGTCGGCGTCGAGCGCATTCGAGAAGGTCGCGAAGGCCTGCGCTGCCTGCGCGCGATGGAAGAGCTGATCCGCACGCCCGTCGACGCGATCGTCTGCGAGGAAATCGGCGGTTCCAATTCCATGAACCCGCTGGTGACGGCGGCGCTCGGCGGCCTGCCGATCCTCGATTGCGATGGGATGGGTCGAGCATTCCCGGAAATGCAGATGACCACCTTCTCCATCTATGGCCATAGTTCCACGCCGTCGGTGATGTGCGATCTGCACGGTAATGCCGTCATCTTCAGCCACGCCGTTTCCGAGGTCTGGCACGAGCGCATGGCGCGCGCCTGCGTCGTCTCGCAGGGCGGCGGCGCGATGCTGGCGACCGCGCCGATGCAGGCGCACTACGTGCACCAGTATAGCATTCCGAAAACCTACACCAAGGCCATTGCCATCGGTGAGGCGGTGATCCGTGCCCGCAAGCAGCAGGAAGACCCTATTGCTGCAGTCTGCGCGCTCGAAGGCGGGCGGCGCATCTTCAACGGCAAGATCACCGATCTGAAGCGCCATCTTCGCGGCGGTTTCGCCGTCGGCGATCTTACGCTCTCCGGCTTCGACGATTGCGCCGGCCAGACGGCGGGCGTCGCCATCCAGAACGAATTCCTGCTGTTTTCCCGTGACGGCAAGGTGGAAGTGACGGTTCCCGATCTGATCGTCCTGCTCGATGTCGACACCGGTTATCCGATCACCACCGAAGTGCTGCGCTACGGCCAGCGCGTGGCCGTCATCGCCATTCCCTGTCACGACCTGCTGCGCAGCGCCCGCGCGCTTGAGGTCGTTGGCCCGGCGGCCTTCGGCTATCCGGACATTCCTTTCTCACCGCTGCCCGTTCCGGTCAGCAAGGCTGCCTAACCATAAGCGGGCCCGATGACCCGCAATAAAGAGGAGAACGATAATGAAAATGCCTGTAGTTTCTTCCCGTCTCGCCGCACTGGCGCTCGGCACGGCGCTCGCGTTGCCGGTCCTGTCTTCTGCGGCCCTTGCGGAAGACAAGGTGTCGGTCGCGGTCAACACCATGCAGATATTCAGCTCGCTCGACCCGGCGAAAGTGACTGACTACACCGGCTACATGGCCATCGTGAACATGTATGACGGACTTACCACGGTGAACGCCAAGGGCGAAATCGTGCCGCATCTGGCGAAATCCTGGGAGATTTCCGCGGACGGCCTGACCTACACCTTCCACCTGCGCGACGATGCGAAGTTCCAGGACGGTACGGCAGTGAAGGCGGCCGATCTTGCCTGGTCGATCCAGCGCCTGCTCGGCATCAACAAGGGCCCGTCGAACCTCATCGTCGGCGTGCTGAAGCCCGAAAACGTTACCGCGCCTGACGATGCCACGCTGGTCATGAAGATCGAACGCCAGTTCTCGCCCTTCATGGCGGCGACGCCGCTGATGATGGCAATGAACAAGACGCTGATCGAAGCCAATGCCAAGCCCGAAGACAAATGGGGTGAGGCTTATGTCGGCGAACATTCCGCCGGTTCCGGCCCCTACAAGTTGGTCAGCTACAACCGCTCGGCCGACATGGTCATCGCCCGTAACGCCGATTATTTCCTCGGCTGGACCAAGGGCAAGCCGATCGATGAGGTACGCTTCGTGCAGACCAGCGACGACGCCACCGTCAAGGCGTTGGCGGAAAAGGGCGAGCTCGGCCTTTCCTCGCACGGGCTCGGCAACGACACCTATGAATCCATCGGCCGGATGAAGGGTTACAAGCTGATCCAGACCCGCACCGCCGGCGGTTTCGTCATCAAGCTCAACACCAAGGTCTATCCGACCGACGACGTCCACGTTCGTCGCGCCATCGCCTATGCGACCGACTACAAGACGATCCAGGAAGTGATCTATCCGGGCTTCGATATGAAGGGACCGCTCTCTGACGCGTTCAAGGACGCGCATAATGGTGATATCCAGCCCGGTATCTACGATCTGGAAAAAGCCAAGGAAGAGCTGGCGAAGTCGAAATATGCCGGCCAGAAGATCACGCTCGTCAACAGCTATGTCGCGTCGCTCGCCTTTGAGGCGGAAGTGGCGCTGCTTCTGCAGTCGAGCCTCGAGCAGATCGGCATCACGCTCGATATCAAGCCTGAGCCGTGGAACCGTATCGTCGAGCTTTCTTCCAAGCCCGAAACAACGCCGGCATCGACGCAGGTGAACATCTCGCCGACCTATCCGTCGCCGGATTCGATGTTCTACAACCAGTATCATTCCAAGGCATCCGGCACCTGGATGTCGATGGAATGGCTGCAGAACGCGGAAATCGACGGCTTGATCGACAAGGTTCGCTCCACCACCGACGTCAACGAGCAGAACGCCACCTACAAGGAACTGCAGACGAAGATCGTCGATCTTCAGCCTGACGTCTGGGCGGTTGCGCCGAACCGCCGTTATGCGGCGAACAAGTGCCTTCAGGGTTACGAATTCATTCCCATGCAGAGCTGGGATCTGAACTTTTCAAACTTCCATTGGGACTGCAAAGCGGAGTGATCTTCACTTCATGAAAACCGGCCCCGCCACAAAGGCGGGGCCTGCCAGACTTGGAACTTCAAAGGGAAGGAGCATCGCCTGCGGCCGGAAAGGCTGCGGCATGCCCGAGGATGACGCATGATCCAGGAATTTTCCGAAGACGATATCGAACCTCTGGCCACCGGCGCCTGGATCCTGGGAACGGGTGGCGGCGGCAATCCCTATATCTCGACGCTCAATCTGCGGCGTCTCTATGCCGAGGGGCGACGGGTCAAGGTCATGGATCCCATGGCGCTTGCCGATGACGACATGGTCGCCGTCGTGTCCAAGATGGGTGCCCCGCTTGTCGGTCAGGAACGGCTGGGAGACCCCGTGCATCTTGCCCGCGCTGTCGAGGTCATGGAGGATTATCTCGGCAAGCCGTTCCGGGCGATCATGAGTGTGGAGATCGGCGGCTCCAACGCGCTCTCGTCTTTCCTCGCTGCCGCCGTCCTCGACCGGCCGGTCGTCAATGCCGACGCCATGGGACGTGCCTATCCGGAAGCGCAGATGACATCCTTCGCCATCGGCAACCTGCCGATGTTTCCGCTGTCGCTGGTCGATGTGCGCGACAATGAGGTGATCGTAACGCGGGCTGCCTCATGGAAATGGATGGAGCGTATCTCGCGTAAGGTCTGCACCGAAGTGGGCTCCACCGCCGCCACCTGCAAGGCGCCGCGCACCGGCAAGGAAGTGAAGGAGTGGGGTATTCATTACACCGTCACCAAGGCGACCGAACTCGGGCGCGCCGTGATGGAGGCGCGTGCGCGCCATGACGATCCCGTTCAGGCGGTTCTCGACCACGAAGGCGGCAAGCAGCTGTTTCGCGGCAAGGTGGTGGACGTGGCCCGCGAGACCACGGGTGGTTTCCTGCGCGGCAGCACCACCATTGAAGGCATTGATGCCGACCGTGGCTCGCGCATGGAGCTCGCATTCCAGAATGAGTGGGCCGTTGCCTTCCGCGATGGCCAGCCAGTCGCCATGACGCCGGACCTTCTTTGCCTTCTCGATACGGTTTCCGGCGGCGCCATCGGTACGGAATCGGTGCGTTACGGCCAGCGCGTGACGGTTGTCGCCCTGCCGGCACCCGAGCTTTTGAGGACGCCTGCCGGCATCGCCGCCGTCGGCCCGCGCGCCTTCGGTTATGACATTGACTTCAGATCGGTATTCCCATGAAACGCATCGGTATTGACGTTGGCGGCACCAATACGGATGCCGTTTTGATCGATGGAGACACCATTGTCGCTTCCATCAAGGTTCCGACCACGCAGGATGTCCTGTCGGGCGTAAAAGCAGCGCTCGCCCATGTGTCCGGCCATGTCGGCGCGACGGATCGACCGATCGACGCGGTGATGATCGGCACCACCCATTTCACCAATGCAGTGGTGGAGCGCGCCCGGCTGGAACGGGTTGCAGCCATCCGCATCGCTCTGCCGACCGGTTCTTCGCTGCCGCCCATGTGCGACTGGCCAAAAGATTTGTACGATGCTGTCGATCCGTTGATTTTCATGGTCCATGGTGGCCATGAATATGATGGCAGCCCGCTGGTGCCGATGATTCCCGATGAAATTCGGGAGGCGGCGATGAAAATCCGCGATGCGGGCATCACTTCCATCGCCATTTCGGCAACCTTCTCGCCGTTGACAACGGAATGCGAAGTGCGGGCGGCGGAAATCGTCCGTTCGGTCATTCCCGATGCACGCATCACGCTTTCCCATACGCTTGGCCGCATCGGGCTTCTGGAGCGGGAAAACGTCGCCCTGCTGAACGCGGCACTGCAAACCCTTGGCAGGACAACCGTTCAGGCATTTTCGGATGCGTTGCGCGAAGCAGGTGTGAAGGCGCCATTCTATCTGACCCAGAATGACGGCACGGTGGCGCTCGCGGATGTCGCCGCTGCCAACCCGGTGCACAGCTTCGCTTCCGGCCCGACGAACTCAATGCGGGGTGCTGCCTTCCTCACCGGGCTAACCGATGCCATGGTGGTGGATGTCGGCGGCACGACTTCCGATATTGGCTGCCTTGTCGGCGGTTTTCCGCGGGAAGCGAACAATATCGTCCATATTGGCGGGGTGCGCACGCTCTTCCGCATGCCCGATCTTCTGCCGATTGCGCTCGGCGGCGGCACGATCGTTGATCCTGAGACGGGCAAGATCGGTCCACGCTCGGTCGGTTATCGCATCCTGACGCAGGCCCGTGTTTTCGGCGGCGATACGCTCACGACCTCGGATATTGCCGTTGCCGCGGGGCTGATCGAGATGGGTGACCGCGACCGTGTCAAAGGCCTCGATCCGGCTTTCGTGCAGGCCACACTCCAACGCATCCGTGACATGGTGGCCGACAGTTTCGACCAGATGAAGACCTCGGCGGAAGATGTGCCGCTCGTTGCCGTCGGCGGCGGGGCGTTTTTGATTCCCGAGACGGTTCCGGGTGCGTCGGAAGTGCTGCGTGTGGAAAATGCCGGCGTTGCCAATGCGCTGGGCGCGGCGATGGCGCAGGTTTCCGGCGAGGTTGACCAGGTCTTTTCCGGCCTGAGCCGCGAGGAGGCCCTTGCGAAAGCAGAGACCGAGGCGCAGAACGCGGCGATTGCTTCTGGAGCGGATCGAGCGAGCCTGAAGACGCTTGAGGTGGAAGATATCCCGATTGCCTATCTGCCTGGCGGCGCGCGGCGGGTTCACGTGCGGGTCATCGGCGATATCGCCTTTCATTGATGGTAAGAGGCCCTGCGGTGAGCGGGGCGACGAGGGGAGAGAACATGACGAAGATCGCACTGGCCATTCACGGTGGTTGCGGCGTTATGCCGGAAGACAGCATGACTTCAGAGGAGTGGACCGCTGCGCGCGATGATCTGGCAGCGGCGCTGCGTGCCGGTTATGGCGTATTGAAGGCTGGCGGAACCGCGCTTGAGGCGGTCGAGGCGGCGGTCGTTGTCATGGAGGACAGCCCGCATTTTAACGCAGGGCATGGTGCCGCACTGAACGAGAACGGCATCCACGAACTCGATGCCTCGATCATGGATGGTGCCACATTGGCAGCGGGCGCGATCAGCGCGTCCCGCGCCATTCGCAATCCGGTGAAAGCCGCCCGCGCACTGATGGCGGATGATCGTGCCGTCTATCTGACGGGGGAGGCGGCCGACCGCTTTGCGGAGGAAAAGGGGCTCGCGACCGAGCCGCAATCCTATTTCACGACTCAAAAGCGCCGTGAAGCACTGGCGGCGATGAAGCGCCATGCCGCCGCTGGCACGGAAGCGACGGAAAACGAGAAACACGGAACCGTGGGTGCGGTGGCGCTCGATGGGGCGGGCCATCTTGCCGCGGCCACCTCGACAGGTGGCTACACCAACAAGCCCGATGGCCGGGTGGGTGACAGCCCAGTGATCGGGGCAGGCACCTATGCACGGGATGGGGCCTGCGCGGTTTCCGGCACCGGCAAGGGCGAATTTTTCATCCGCTACGTCGTTGGTCACGAGATCGCATCCCGCGTCGCCTATCTCGGGCAGGATCTGGAGACGGCTGCTGGCAATCTCGTCCATAAGGATCTGGCGCCCTACGATATTGGCGCGGGTCTTGTGGCTATCGATGCCGAAGGCGAGATTGCAGCGCCCTACAATACCCCCGGCATGTTCCGCGGTTGGGTTACCTCCACGGGTGATGCTTGCGTGGCCACCCATGACACCGTGTATTCGGTGGAACTGTAGGCAGTTGCCGCGTGCGAGATAAAAAAACCGGTGACATGAAGCGTTATCGGCGGCAAAACCTCAGAACCGAAACCGGCTTGTCTCTTCATCCATGGTGATGGCCTCATGAACATCAAGCAGCTCGAAGTTCTTCGCACGCTTCTTTCCACCGGCTCGACCATCGCCACGGCCAAGGCAATGGGGCTTAGCCAATCCGGCATCAGCCGGCTTCTGGCGCAGCTTGAGGCCGACCTGTCTCTGACGCTGTTTGCCCGCGACAAAGGGCGGCTCATTCCGACACCGGAGGCGGTGCTGCTTGCGCGGGATGCGGAAAACGTGCTGCTTGCGGTCGACCGCATGTCCGGTCATGCGGAAGATTTGCGGAATGGTGCGGCTGGTCCGGAAATCGTGCGCATCGGGCTGCCGAGCAGTATGTGGGAAAATTTCGCGCCCGCCATGCTGATCGACTATGTCCGGGATTTTCCCGGCGTTCGCATCGAGACTTTTTTCGAGACGACGACCGCCATCAACAAGCTTGTCGGCGAGCGGGTGATTGATCTCGGTTTCCTGCGGATGGAAGGTGAGATCGGGCCGGGCATCGACGTCGAGCGTGTCGCGACCGGCAAGAGTGTGTGCGTGGTCCGGGAGGATCATCCGCTGGCAGCGCTTGACGAAATTACCGTGAAGGACCTGCGCAACATTCCGCTCATCCTGATCGGCCGCCAGCGGCCAAATCGCATGGCGCTCGATCAGGTGTTCAAAAAGGCTGGCGTCAAACCGATGGTGAAGATCGAGACTCACACCAACAGTTCCGCCTGCGCCTATGTGGCGCACGGGTTGGGGGTAACGATCATCAGCAGTTTTTATGCCAACCTCTATCGGCACCTGCCCGTTGTCGCGCGGCCGTTCGTCCCGCAGGCGACGCAGGAGTTCGGTCTTGCCCGCGCCTCCGGGGCACCGCTCTCCATCGCTGCGCAGGCGCTGAGCGATGCCTTGAAGCGGGAAATCCAGCTCTCGCAAAAGATCGTCTGAAGCGGGATTTTGGGCGGAAGATATCCTTGTCCTCATCAGGATGACCGCGCCGTCATTCTGCATAGATGTATGACGTTTATGCATAATATTGCGCGATATTTCTCAATCCGTCATAGTCGCCAGCAATGAAACCGATAGAGGCGGGCTGTCATTACCTGCCATCAATCGTGGGGAACCGATGATAAGATTCATACTGAGCCGTCTTTTGATGGCGCTGCCGACGATCGCATTCGTGTCGATCACGGTGTTCGCGCTCATCCGCTTCATTCCCGGCGATCCGGCCGCCCTGATGCTGGGCGACATGGCGCAACCGGAACAGATCGAAGCCATGAGGACCGAGCTCGGCCTCGACAAGTCCATGCCGCAACAGTTCGTCATCTGGGCCGGCAATGTGGTGCAGGGCGATTTCGGTCGCTCCATCGTCAATGACGAGCCGGTGCTGCCGCTGGTCGTCTCGCGCTTTCTCGTCAGCGCCGAGATCGTCGTGGTCGCGGTGCTTCTCGCCAGCCTGATTGCGGTTCCGGCAGGCGTGATCGCCGCCTGGAAACAGAACAGCCTGACTGATCTCGCGCTGGTCGGAACGGCGACGCTGCTTCTGTCCATTCCCACGTTCTGGCTTGGCCTTCTGCTCCTTCTGTTTTTCGGCCTGAAACTCGGCTGGCTGCCGGTGCTCGGATATGTGTCGATCAGCGACAATCTCGTCGGCGGCATGCTTTATCTCGTCCTGCCCGTCATGACGCTGGTAATCCACGAAATGGGTGTTCTGATCCGCATGGCGCGCGCCTCGACGCTGGAGGTTCTGCGGCTGGATTACATCACCCACGCCCGCGCCAAGGGCCTTTCGGAAAGCGCCGTTCTCTGGCGGCACGCCTTCAAGAATGCCTTCGGTCCGACCTGGACAATGATCGGCCTCATCCTTGGCAATCTTCTCGGCGGCATCGCCGTCATCGAAACGGTGTTCACCATTCCGGGTCTCGGACGGTTGATGGTCGACAGTATTTTTGCCCGCGACTATCCGGTCATACAGGGCTGTCTGCTGTTCGTCTCGCTCTCCTATGTTCTGGTCAACCTGTTCGTCGACCTTCTCTATCCCCTCTTCGATCCGCGCGTGGTTGCCGAATGAAAAAGTTCACACTCAACGGGCTTATCGGCGGCTTTCTCATCGCCCTCCTGCTCATTACCGCCGCAACCGGCCTGTTCTGGACACCTTATGATCCAATGAAGCTCGGTTTCGCCTCGCGTCTGGCCAGTCCAAGCGCCAGCCATCTTCTCGGCACCGACGAATTCGGGCGCGATGTTTTGAGCCGCCTGATGGTCGGCGCACGTGCCAGCGTCTGGATCGGCTTCCTGACGGTCAGCTTCGCGACGATCTGCGGCACGCTGATCGGCCTTGTCAGCGGTTATGCGCGGGGCTGGGTGGATGGCGTCATCATGGCCATCAACAATGCGCTTCTCGCCTTTCCCGGCATTCTGCTGGCGCTGGGCCTGCTCGCGGTGTTCGGCGCAAACCAGTATGGCATCATCTTCGCTCTAGGTATCGCTTATACGCCATCCATGGCCCGCGTGGTGCGCGGTGCCGTGCTTTCTCTGCGTGAGCGTGAATTCATCGAGGCGTCGCTGGTGATGGGCAATGGTGAAATCTACACCATGTTCCGCCACATCCTGCCCAATTGCATCGCGCCGATCACGGTTCTTGCCACTTCCATGTTTGGCTGGGCCATTCTGTCGGAAAGCGCGCTCTCCTTCCTTGGCCTTGGTGTGCCGCCGCCGGCCCCCACCTGGGGCAACATGCTGGCCGCCGGCCGACCCTTCATCCAGCAGGCCGTGTGGCTGGGTCTTTTCCCCGGTCTCTGCATCGCGCTGACGCTGCTCGGCATCAATCTTTTGGGCGATGCCCTCCGCGACAGGCTTGACCCGCGCATGAGAGGTCTCAAATGACTGGTAATACACTTCTCACCGTCCGGGGCCTTTCGCTCGAAGTCGCCAGAACCGGCCATCGGGTGGTCAAGGATGTTTCCTTCGATATAGCCGCGGGCGAAATCTTCGGCATCGTCGGTGAAAGCGGTTCGGGTAAAACGCTCGCCACCCGCGCGCTCATCTCGCTTCTGCCACCGGCCATCGCTGTCACCGGCGGATCGATCGTCTACAAGGGGCAGGATGTGATGTCCCTGCCGGTGAAGGCGCTTCGAAATCTGCGCGGCGCGGAGATCGGCGTGGTGTTTCAGGAGCCGATGACCTCCCTCAATCCATCAATGACGATAGGCCGGCAGCTGGAAGAGGGGCTGATCCTTCACACGAAACTGTCGGGAGAAGACCGCCGCGCGAGAATTCTCGACATGCTGAGCCGGGTCGGCATCCGCGATCCCGAAGGCGCGTTGACGGCCTATCCGCATGAGTTTTCCGGCGGCATGCGCCAGCGCATCATGCTGGCCTCGGTCATGCTGTTGAAACCCGCATTGCTGATTGCCGACGAGCCGACGACGGCACTTGACGCTGTCATCCAGCGCGATGTCATGGAACTGATGGTGGAGCTGACACGTGCGGAAGGCACCGCCGTTTTGCTCATCAGCCATGATCTGCCGATGGTGGCGCGTTATACCAGCCGCATCGTGGTCATGGAAAAAGGCGCGATTGTCGAGCAGGGCCGTACCGAGGACCTGCTGGACGCGCCGCAGCACCCATATACCAAGAAGCTGCTTTCCTCTCTGCCGTTCCGTGGCGAGCCGCGCCGTATCGCCACCTCCAAGGCGCCGATGGTTTCGGCCCGCGATATCGTTGTGGATTATGCCGGTCGCAAATCCCTGCTGAAGAAAGCCAAGCCAAAGCGCGCGCTGCATGGCGTCAGCATCGATATTCATGAGGGAGAGGTCGTGGCGCTGGTTGGCGGCTCCGGTTCCGGCAAGACGACGCTCGGCCGCACCATCGCCGGTCTCGTCAAGGAAAGCGAAGGGCATATCCGCTTTCAGGGCCGCGAGCGCAACGAGGACTGGAAGGATTATCGCCTGAACTGCCAGATGGTGTTTCAGGATCCCTATTCCTCGCTTGATCCGCGCATGACCATTCAGGCGCTGGTGGAGGAGGCATTGCGCCTCGTGCCTGACCTCGATCAGGCCGCCAAGCGCAAGCGGGCGCTGGAAACACTGGAGGAAGTGGGGCTCGGCGCTGACTACGCCGCCCGTTATCCGCACGAACTCTCCGGCGGCCAGCGCCAGCGCGTGGCGATTGCCCGCGCCATTGCCCGCCGTCCGCGGTTCCTGATCGCCGACGAACCGGTCTCGGCACTCGACGTGACGGTGCGGGCGCAGGTGCTCGATCTCTTTTCCGAGTTGCAGAAACGTTACGGCTTTTCCTGCCTGTTCATCAGCCACGATCTCGGTGTGGTGGAGCAGGTGGCCGACCGTGTCGTCGTCATGCAGGACGGTCGCATCATCGAAGAGGGTGACCGCGACACGATTTTCGACAGTCCGAAGGAAGCCTATACGCGCCGGCTGCTCTCGGCCATTCCCGCCCTCGACCAGAATGAAAAGGGCGGCGTGACACTGAAATGGCGTCTGGAAGATGAAGTTTAACAGGAAGATGACAATGACAGTGGCTGCCCAATTAAATGCGATCTGTGATGCACAGCCTTTCGTGACGCGCTTCATGGTGCGCAATCTCCTGACCGGTGAAGAGATCGGCCGGGGAGAAAACGAGGAGACGCCATCGGGCAGCACCCGCAAGACGTCGATCATGATGGCAGTGCTCAAGGCCGCCAGCGAAGGGCGGATCGATCTCGACCAGCCCGTCATCTACGAAAAGCGGCTGGCGGAAGAGGTGGCGAGCGGCATGTTCCGCTACATGACCCCGGGCATCGTGATTTCGCTACGCGATGCCGTCGCCGGCATGATGGTGCTGAGCGATAATGTCTGCACCAAGATGGTGCTGGAGAGGCTGACGCTGGAAGAGGTGGACGGCTATTGCAAATCGCTCGGTATGTCCAACACCCATCATCGTTTTCTCATTCCGCCATTGGCACTGGCGGCGGACCATCCGCTTAAAACCGTCACCACAACGTCGGCGGCGGACCAGGTGTTGCTGTTGCAGACCATTCTCGATGCCCAGTCCTCGCGGCAAGCGCAGGCGAAGCTCGGATGCAGTCCGCAATTGTGCGAATGGGCGATGCAGACGCTGAAGAACCAGATTTTGCGTTATGGAATTCGCTCCCGCCTGCCGTTCGAGGCCGTGGTGGCGAGCAAGAGCGGTCGCGGCAAACGTGGTCGCATGGATGCGGGCATCGTCTACAGAAACGGCGCGCCGTCCTTCATCATCACCGCCTATACCGATGAGGTGCCGCAAACCATGCCTGACGGCACGCCGGGATACACCATCGCGCTCGAAACGATCGGCCGGCTGGCGCAGGCGTGCTGGGATGGCTTTCATCAATAACAATCAACGACAACAAAGAGGGTAGAACAGTGAAAAAACTTCTTCTCGCAGGCGTTGCCCTGCTCGTAACGGCCAACATAACCGCAGCGCGCGACATCACCATTGCGCAGAGCTCGGATCTGCGCAGCAACAACCCGGGGGTGAACCGCGATGGCAATACGGATGGGGTCATCCTGCATATCGTTGAGGGTCTCGTCGGCTATAACAATGCCGGTGAGGTGAAGCCGCTTCTCGCAGAAAGCGTCGAGGTTGCCCCTGATGGCCTGACCTATACGTTCAAGCTGCGCAAGGACGTGAAATTCCACAACGGCAAGCCGCTCACCGCAGAGGATGTCGTCTGGAACTGGACGCGTTACCTGAAGCCGGAAACCAAATGGGCCTGCCTCAACGATTTCGTCGAGGGCGGCGCAGCACACGTCACTGGCGTCAAGGCCACGGATGCTTCCACTGTCGAGATCACCCTGGAAAAACCATCCGGCGTTTTCCTGGGCCTCATGTCACGGCCGGAATGCGGTTATACGGGCATGATCTCACAGGAATCGGTTGCCTCCGATGGCAGTTTCGTCAAGCCGATCGGCACGGGGCCCTTTCAGTGGGACGAGTGGAAGAAGGGCGAGTATATCCGTCTCGCCAAGTTTGCCGACTACGTTTCGCCGGCAAATGACGGCAAGCCTGACGGCATGGTCGGCTCCAAGCGGCCGCTGGCCGATGGCGTCAAGTTCATGGTCATCCCTGATGCCTCGACCGTGAAGGCGGGTCTTGAATCCGGCGTGCTCGATACGGCCGAGATTTCCCCCGATCTCATTCCGGAGTTCAAGACCAACGAAAAGATGCAGCTCATTGTTTCCCGCAACAACGGCAAGAACCTGTTCTACATCCAGACCCGTGACAAGGTGCTGAGCAATCCCGGCGTGCGTCGCGCCATGGCGATGGCACTCGATCTTGATGAACTGGTTGCCGCCGCATCCAACGGCACGGGCGAGGCCAACGGTTCGATGGTTTCGCAGGATTCTGTCTATTATGGTGAGACCCAGAAGAAGCGTCCGGCCTATGACGTCGAGGCCGCCAAGAAGGAGCTTGAGGCGGCCGGTTACAAGGGCGAACCAATCTCGATCATCGCCAACAAGCGTGGCAACGTGCCGAGCTTCCCGGCCGCCGTCATGGCGCAGGCGATGATGCAGCAGGCGGGCCTCAACGTGCAGATCGAGGTGCTGGACTATGCCACCCAGGTGGATCGCCGCCGCTCCGGCAATTATCAGGTGATCTCGCAGTCGGTCGCTCCGCGCCTCGACCCGGCGCTGATGTATGCCTTTTATGTCGGCAACAAGGACAAGAACGCTTCCCTGATGTGGGATGATCCGAAGGCGATCGAGCTGATGAAGGCCGCCTATGTTGAGGCCGACCAGACGAAACGCCAGAAGATTTTCGATGAGTTCCATGAGCTGATGCTGAAGGAAATGCCGGGTATCTTCCTCTATGACATGGTCGATGTCTGGGGCGCGACGAAGAAGCTGAAGGGCCAGCCTGTCTGGCAGTCGAACGCTCGCCTCTGGGAGGTCTCGGTCGACAACTGACCCACCCTTGCCCGCGCCGGCGGCTGACCCTGGCGCGGGCTTTCCATTATTAAGCGCGGTAATTTGGCGGTGCCTCTGCCGAAGCGCCTGCGCGTGCCCGAAAAGGGCGGAAATGCGAGGAAAAGCCATGAACCGTGATGCCGTGATGTCGATTGCCGCCGAAATCGAGGCGATGAAGCCTGATTTCACCACTTTGAGCGACAGCATCTGGGATTTTGCCGAACTCAAATTTGAAGAACGGCAATCTGCCGGCGTTCTGGCCGCCGCGCTTGAGGAAAATGGGTTTGCGGTTCGGCGCGGTGTGGCGGGCATGGAAACCGCCTTCATCGGCGAATTTGGCAGGGGCAAGCCCGTTATCGCCTTCCTCGGTGAATTCGATGCGCTGGCCGGCATGAGCCAGGTGGCCGATGTGGCGAAGGTGCAGCCGCGAGAGGAGGGCGCCACCGGCCATGGCTGTGGCCATAATCTGCTCGGCGTCGGCTCATTGATGGCCGCTATTGCGCTCGCCCGGCATCTGAAGGCGAATAATATGCCCGGCACCGTCCGTTATTACGGCTGCCCCGGCGAGGAGGGCGGTTCCGGTAAGACCTTCATGGTGCGTGCCGGCCTGTTTGACGATGTTGATGCTGCGCTGACCTGGCACCCGGCACCGTTCAACGGGGTACGCTCGACCAATAATCTGGCCGTGCTGGAATATTTTTACCGTTTCAAGGGCGTTGCGGCCCACGCTTCCAATGCAGCCCATCTCGGCCGCTCGGCGCTCGATGCCGTCGAACTCATGAATGTCGGCGTCAATTTCCTGCGCGAACACATGCCGCAGGATTGCCGGGTACATTATGCAATCACTGACACTGGCGGCAAGGCGGCCAATGTGGTGCAGGCCAAGGCGGAAGTCCTTTATCTGATCCGCGCCCCGGAAATGCGTCAGGCGCTTGATCTCGCCGCGCGGGTCGACAAGGTGGCGCGCGGTGCGGCACTGATGACCGAGACCGAGGTGGAGATCGTCTTTGATACCGCCTCCACCAATCTCCTGCCCAACATCGCGCTGGAAACGGCGATGCATGAAAACATGGTGGCGCTTGGCCCCGTCGCTTTCGACGAAGCGGATATCGCTTTTGCCAAACGCATCCAGGATACTTTTACTGACGAGGCGATCAAAAGCAGCATCCGGCTCTACCAGATAAAGGGTGATGTCTTTTCCAACCGTAAGATCGACGGCTCGACGCCCCTGCATCTCGGCCTGCGGGATTTCGAGGGGCATTCGCATTTTCGGGCCGGCTCCACCGATGTCGGTGACGTCAGCTGGGTGACACCGACGGCACAATGCTGGACACCCGCCTGGGCGATCGGGACCAATCCGCATACCTGGCAGGTGGTGGCACAAGGCAAAACTCCTGCCGCCCACAAGGCCATGGTGCATGCCGCCAAAACGCTTGCAGCGACAGGTCTTTCACTGATGACATCGCCGGAACTGCTCGCCAGCGCCAGGAAGGAATGGCAGGAAAAGACGGAAGGCAGCAAATATGTCTGCCCGATTCCCGCCGATGTCATGCCGGGCTCCCACCGGTAAGGCGCTACGCACCTCCTTTTGTCGCCGTCCCCGTGCCGCCATATTTCCACAGGCGGCACGGGAGATCCCCTGACTGTTTCGAGCGGAAGAAAAGCTGATGCGCGGCCGGCCTTCTCCAAGGAGAGTCGGTGGATGCCGGTTTGGAATAAATCTTCCATCCCGGCCGAGTTCTCCCGATTTCGAGCCGTAAACCATAATTTCAACGGCTTATGGACCCGGCCTTCCGGTTGGGAACGAGGCCGAGCGAGCCTCTGCATCTTCCACGGCTATGCGATCCGGAAGGCGCTTTCTCCGCAATTTCCCATCATCACAGCCTTGTGCACCACGCCGCTGCGGGGCTGCGAAGAAAACATTGACGTTCGAACCAAAAATGGAATAAATATATCGAACAGGCAGAAAATCGGTTTCATTATTCCGTTTTCTGATGTGAGGAGGTTGCGGCGGGCTTTCGGGTTCGCCTCCGGCTGGGAGAGGCGGCGCCGGACGCCACGGAGGAGAAAAACAATGAAGAAATTTATCATCGGCGCAGCTATGTCTGTGCTTCTCGGCACGGCGGCCCATGCGGAGACCGTAGGTGTCTCGATGGCGCTGTTTGACGACAACTTCCTGACCGTGCTGCGCAATGGCATGCAGGATTATTCCAAGGAGCTGAAGGGCGTCACCCTGCAGGTCGAGGATGCGCAGAACGACGTCGCCAAGCAGCAGAGCCAGATCCAGAACTTCATCGCTTCCAAGGTCGACGCGATCATCGTCAACCCTGTGGACACGGATGCGACAGCGGCCATGTCCAAGCTCGCAGCCGACGCCAAGATTCCGCTCGTTTACGTCAACCGCCAGCCGGTGAACGTCGACAGCCTGCCGGACGGACAGGCGTTTGTCGCCTCCGACGAAACGGTGGCTGGTACGCTTGAGGCGAAAGAGGTTTGCCGCCTCCTCGGTGGCAAGGGCAATGCCGTCATCATGATGGGCGAGCTCTCGAACCAGGCGGCGCGCATGCGCACGCAGTCTGCGAAGGATGTCTTGAAGACCGACGAATGCAAAGGCATTTCCGTGGTTGAAGAGCAGACCGCCAACTGGCAGCGCACGCAGGGTTCCGACCTCGTGACCAACTGGCTGTCGAGCGGCATCGAGTTCAACGCCGTCATCGCCAATAACGACGAAATGGCGATCGGCGCGATTCAGTCTCTGAAGGCTGCTGGCAAGGACATGAAGGATTATGTCGTCGCCGGTGTAGACGCCACGCAGGATGCTCTCGCCGCCATGCAGGCGGGCGATCTCGACGCCACGGTCTTCCAGGATGCGGCAGGCCAGGGCAAGGGCGCACTTGATGCCGCGCTGAAGCTCGTCAAGGGCGAGAAGGTCGAGAAGAAGGTTTACATCCCCTTCCAGCTCGTCACGCCTGAAAACGTCAAGGACTACGTGGCCAAGAACTAATGGCCGCCTTCCGGCATCTGCGCCCGTTCAGATTGATATTGGAGGCAGATGCCGGTTCCCGACGGCGCCGAACAAGCTTCGGCGCATGAGCGGATCGTGATTGAATTCCAGTGAATTCAAAGTGTTGCAGCGCCCTGCATGTTGTGGTCGACATGGCGCTGTAAGCCTCCCCGGAGGCAAGGTGCGCCATTGGGCGAAGCCTGTTTCCGGTCAATTTTGTCTATTGTGGAGGATGAGATGGTCGTCAGTCCATCGACAATGGCCGCCGTGCGCGCCAGCGGCGCCGTTCCGAATGCGGAATACCTTCTCGCCGTCGAAGGCGTACGCAAGGAATTTCCCGGCGTGGTGGCGCTCGATGATGTGCAGTTCAAGCTAAAGCGCGGCACCGTGCACGCGCTGATGGGCGAGAACGGCGCTGGAAAATCGACGCTGATGAAGATTCTGGCTGGCATCTACCAGCCAGACAGCGGCGAAATCCGCCTGAAAGGCGCCGACATTCGTCTCGATTCCCCGCTTGATGCGTTGGAAAACGGCATTGCCATGATCCATCAGGAATTGAACCTGATGGCTTACATGACGGTCGCGGAAAATATCTGGATCAGACGGGAACCCAAGAACCGGCTGGGCCTTATCGACCATGGCGAGATGTACCGCCGTACCGAAGCCCTGCTGGATCGCCTCGGTATCGATCTCGATCCGGAAACGCGGGTCGGTGAGCTTTCCGTCGCCAGCCGTCAGATGGTCGAGATCGCCAAGGCGGTTTCCTACGATTCCGACGTTCTCATTATGGATGAGCCGACATCCGCGCTGACGGAGCGCGAGGTGGCGCATCTCTTCCGCATCATTCGCGATCTCAGGGCACGCGGTATCGGCATCGTCTACATCACCCACAAGATGAACGAGCTGTTCGAAATCGCCGACGAGTTCTCTGTTTTCCGAGACGGGAAATATATCGGCACGCATGCCTCTACCGATGTAACGCGTGACGACATCATCCGCATGATGGTGGGCCGCGAGATCACGCAGATGTTCCCGAAGGAAGAGGTTCCTATCGGCGACGTTGTCCTGTCGGTCAAAAACCTGACGCTTGATGGCGTGTTCCACGATATTTCCTTCGACGTTCGCGCCGGTGAAATTCTCGGCGTCGCGGGCCTGGTCGGTTCCGGTCGTTCCAATGTTGCAGAGACAGTCTTCGGTGTGACGCCCGCGTCTTCCGGGACGATCAGCATCGATGGCAAACCCGTTTCAGTCACCAGCCCGACGGAAGCCATTCGTCATCGCATGGCGTTTCTGACCGAGGATCGCAAGGACACGGGATGTCTGCTGATCCTGAATATTCTGGAAAATATGCAGATCGCCGTTCTGCAGGACAAATATGTCGCCAATGGTTTCGTGCAGGAAAACGCGTTGTCGGACGCCTGCGAGGAAATGTGCCGCAAGCTGAGGGTGAAAACTCCGCATCTTTACGAGCGCATCGAAAATCTTTCGGGCGGCAACCAGCAGAAAGTGTTGATCGGTCGCTGGATGCTGACCAAGCCGCGCATTCTGATCCTCGATGAGCCGACGCGCGGCATCGATGTGGGCGCCAAGGCGGAAATACACAAGCTCGTTTGTGAGATGGCGCGCCAGGGCGTCGCCGTCATCATGATTTCCTCCGAAATGCCGGAGGTTCTGGGAATGAGCGACCGCATCATGGTCATGCATGAAGGTCGGGTGACCGGCTTCCTTGATAGAAGTGAAGCCACGCAGGTTAAGGTGATGGATCTCGCATCGCGGTGAGGCGCGCCGGGATTTCTCGAGGAGGAACAGATATGAATAGCAACGCCGCCGCCACTCCGGAGCTGGATGCCAAATCCGGACGCAAACCGCACCGGCGCATACCGCCGGAAGCCAATATTTTCTTCATTCTGATCGGCATAGCGCTGATTTACGAGATTCTCGGCTGGATATTCATCGGCCAGAGCTTCCTGATGAACCAGCAGCGACTGACCATCATGATCCTGCAGGTCTCCGTGATCGGCATCATAGCGGTAGGTGTGACGCAGGTCATCATTACCGGCGGCATCGATCTGTCCTCCGGGTCGGTCGTCGGCCTCACGGCGATGTTGTCCGCCAGCATGGCCCAGTCCTCAACCTGGCCGCGGGCACTTTATCCCGGGCTCACCGACCTGCCGTTCATCATCCCGCTTGCTGTCGGCATTCTCGCCGGCATGTTGGCCGGTTTCATCAATGGGCAGCTCATCGCCCGCACGAAAATCCCGCCCTTCATTGCCACTCTCGGCATGATGGTGACCGCGCGCGGCATTTCCAAGTGGTATACGAAGGGGCAGCCGATCTCCGGCCTGACCGACGGTTTCAATTTCATTGGCACAGGCATCTGGCCAGTCGTGGTGTTCCTGCTCGTGGCAATCATTTTCCACGTCGCGCTGCGTTACACCCGCTATGGCAAGTTCACATATGCAATCGGTGCCAATGAGCAGGCTGCACGTGTATCCGGTA
Source organism: Agrobacterium sp. MS2 (assembly GCF_003261015.1). Lineage (NCBI taxonomy): Bacteria > Pseudomonadati > Pseudomonadota > Alphaproteobacteria > Hyphomicrobiales > Rhizobiaceae > Agrobacterium > Agrobacterium sp. MS2. Next base: position 256,312 of record NZ_QLNF01000056.1, read on the forward strand.
TCAATATCGAGGCACATCTGATCAAGGTCTATGCCATTGCCGGAATGCTCGCCGGTCTTGCCGGTGTTGTCACCGCTGCCCGCGCTCAGACCGCGCAGGCCGGCATGGGCGTCATGTATGAACTTGACGCCATCGCTGCGGCCGTCATCGGCGGCACCTCGCTATCCGGCGGCGCCGGCCGCATCACCGGAACGGTAATCGGTACGATCATTCTCGGCGTCATGACATCGGGCTTCACCTTCCTCCGAGTGGACGCCTACTATCAGGAGATCGTCAAAGGTCTCATCATCGTGGCGGCCGTCGTCGCCGACGTCTACCGGCAGAAGAAACGCGCCAAGCGTTAAATCCTCCTCCCAGACCTTGGGGCAGGCCTTCAGGCTTGCCCCTTTTTTGTGCCCTCATGCGGCGAGGGGATCAGCAGCGGCTCATGCTTTGCTGTTTCGATAGTCGTGGACGGCTTTGCCGAAGGCCTCGAACAGGGCGCGGGAGGGCGCGTCCGTCTCGGCCCAGTATTCTGGATGCCATTGCACCCCGACAGCAAATCCTTTTGCGTCAATGACAGACACCGCCTCTATTGTACCATCGGCGGCCGTCGCCTCCACCTGCAGGCGCGGCGCGGTTTCGGCAATGGCCTGCCTGTGCAGCGAGTTGATCTGGATTTCGCCCGACATGCCGAGATGCTGTGCAATGCAGGAGCCTTCGCGCACATGCACTGGCTGGCGGATGGCAAAGGCGACGTCGCGGTCGTCATGTTCTGGCTTGCGGTGGTCCCATATGCCCGGCTGCTCCTGAATTTCGGACGCCAGCGTTCCGCCCAGCGCCACATTCAGTTCCTGTATTCCTCGGCAGATGGCCAGCATCGGAATGCCGCGCTCGATCGCACGGCGGATGAGCGGCAGGCTGGTGGCATCGCGGGCCTGGTCGAACGGGCCGTCGCTCTCCCGCGCCTCCTTTCCGTAGAGGGAAGGGTGCACATTGGTGGCGGAGCCGGAGACGAGCAGGCCATCCACCCGGTCGAGAATGGCGTCCACGTCGTTTCCGTCCTCAAAGGCCGGCACGATGAAGGACATGACACCAGCCACTTTCAGGGCGGCGGAAACATACTGGTTCTGCGCGGCGTGCCAGTCGGCTCCGGTAAAATGCCTTATGTCGGCGGGGACGGCGATGATGGGTTTTGGCATGGCGGCTCCGGAACGAATCTTCGAAATATGTGCGACCGCCGGCGAACCAAGTCAAGCATGCCTTTGCCTCCTGCTGATCCGGCATGCGCCTAAAGTATAAGGCGATGCCGAGATATTTCAGTTGAATATAAAATGCGAAGAAAATTCCCGAAAACACCGCGTTTTTCCGCGATTAATTCTTGGTGCGGGTGCTTGTCAGTCGGGCGATAACCGTGCTTACTTCGCTACAATGCCTGAACAGCAAAGAGGGGAATTCAAAGCTGCAGGCAGCGTTCATATCTGGGAGGATATAGATGGATCGCCGTTCCTTCATGAAAAAAGGTGCGCTCGCGGGAGCTGCCACTGCAGCCCTTGCCGCGCCCGCCATTGCGCAGCAGAATACCAAGATCAACTGGCGCCTGACGTCGTCATTTCCGAAATCGCTTGATACGATCTATGGCGGTGCCGAGGATATTGCGAAGCACGTCGCTGCCGCCACCGACGGCAATTTTACCATCCAGCCCTTTGCCGCCGGGGAAATCGTTCCCGGCTTGCAGGCGGCCGATGCCGTATCGTCAGGCACTGTGGAAATGTGCCATACCTGCTCCTATTATTATGTCGGCAAGGATCCGACCTTTGCGATCGGGACGGCGATACCCTTTGGCCTGAATGCTCGCCTGACCAATTCGTGGTTCTATGAAGGCAACGGCAACAAACTGCTCAATGAATTCTACGCCAAACATAACCTCTACGGCATGATTTCGGGCAATACCGGCGCGCAGATGGGAGGCTGGTTCCGTAAGGAGATCAACACGGTTGACGATTTCAAAGGCGTCAAGATGCGCATTGCCGGCCTTGCCGGCAAAGTGGTTGAAAAGCTTGGTGTCGTGCCGCAGCAGATCGCCGGCGGTGATATCTATCCGGCGCTGGAAAAGGGCACCATCGACGCCGCCGAGTGGGTCGGCCCTTATGACGACCACAAGCTCGGTTTTCAGAAAGTCGCAAAGTACTATTATTATCCGGCCTTCTGGGAAGGCGGCCCGGTCATTCACTCCTTTGTCAATCTGGACAAGTGGAACAGCCTGCCCAAGAACTATCAGACGGCGCTGCAGGACGCCTGCGCCTTCGCCAATACCAGCATGATGGCGAAATACGACGCCAAAAACCCGATTGCCATCAAGCAGCTCGTTTCTGAAGGCGCGGTACTCAGACCCTTCAGCCAGGAAATTCTGGAAGCGTGCTATAAGGCGGCCCTTGAGGTATACGCCAATATTTCGGCTTCCAATCCGGACTTCAAGAAGATTTACGAGGACCAGGTCGCCTTCAAGCGCGAAGGCTATCTGTGGATGCAGCTGGCGGAATACACCTTCGATACTTTCATGATGATCCAGCAGCGAAACGGCAAGCTCTGATTATTCAGTAACGGCGGCGGACCGGGCAAAGGCCTCGGAGATTTCGGTCTCCGGGGTTTTTGTTGTGCGCGTACCCTCATGCATTCGACAACAAAGGATGGTTTATGATCGGGTCCTTCGGAGCACAATCGCAGGATGGGCGACCAGCCGGAGTGCCGGCTGAGATCGGCGCCCCCCAGCCCCGACCATTGGTCTCAATTGTGGACGTGACGCGATGTGGAAAATGCTGAGCGTTGCATTCGTCATCAAGAAGAACTGGACAGGCAGTATAGTGACTGCCCGGGTCCGTTTCTAAAGAGAATAAACGGAAGGCGGGGGCGTGCCCCGTCTTCGCAATCACAGGCGTTTCCGCTCCCTTACAGGATGCCTGTCAAGGCCCGATCTTCGGCGGCTCGCCCAGATTTGGCATGCCCGGCATTCCTCCTGGCTGGCCTCCTGGCAAGCCGAAATTGGGCATGGTGTTGCCACCCTGATTACCGAAGGCGGGCACCTCGATCTTGATGGAGTTCAGATCGACGTCGGGAGCCTTGTCTATCCAGTAGGTGACGGATTCCGGCCAGAATATCACGATGGCGACGAGGATGAGCTGCATGCCAAGCCAGGGAATGGCGCCCATGTAGATATCCGATGTCTTGACGGTGCGCGGCGCGATGGAACGCAGGTAGAACAATGCAAATCCGAAGGGCGGGTGCATGAAGCTCGTCTGCATGTTGATGCAGATCAGCACGCCGAACCAGATGAGGTCAATGCCGAGCGACTGGGCTATCGGCGCCAGCATTGGAATGACGATGAAGGCGATTTCGAAGAAATCCAGGAAGAAGGCGAGGAAAAAGATGAAGATGTTGACGAAGATCAGGAAGCCGATAGGACCGCCCGGAATGCCCGACAACATGTGCTCGATCCAAAGCGAACCATCCATGCCTTGGAAAACGAGCGAAAAGCAGGTCGCGCCGACCAGGATGAACACCACCATCGACGTGATGTGCATGGTGGAATGCATTCCCTGCTTGACGAGGTCCCAGCTGAGCCGCCGATGTGCCGCCGCCAGCGCCATCGCGCCGACAACGCCGAGCGCTCCGGCTTCCGTCGGTGTTGCGAGGCCGAGAAAGATGGTGCCGAGCACGAGGAAGATGAGCACGATGGAGGGGATCATGCCCGCCAGCACACGCAACACCAGCGCCCGGTTAAGCTCACCGCGTGCCTCCGGCGGCAAAGCCGGAAGGTCCTTGGGCCGCACTATCGACATCAGCAGGATGAAGAGCATGAAGATCGCCACCTGCAGGATCGACGGACCGATCGCGCCGAGATACATGTCGCCCACGGATTTACCGAGCTGGTCGGCAAGGACGATCAGCACCAGCGAGGGCGGAATGACCTGTGTGATCGTGCCCGAGGCGGCGATGACGCCGGTGGCAAGTCGCGGATTATAGCCGTATTTCAGCATGATGGGCAGCGAGATGACGCCCATGGTGATGACCGAGGCCGCAACCGTGCCGGTGATCGCGCCCAGGATCGCGCCGACAATGATGACGGCATAGGCAAGTCCGCCCGGTATAGCGCCGAAAAGCTTCCCCGTTCCTTCGAGCAGGTCTTCCGCAAGGCCGCAACGCTCCAGAATAGCGCCCATGAAGGTGAAGAAGGGAATGGCCAGCAGAAGGTCGTTCGAAACGATGCCGAAGATGCGCAGGGGCAGGGCCTGAAGAAAAGCCGGTGAAAAGTGCTCGGTGAAGATGCCGATGACGCCAAAAACGAGGCCGACGGTGGCAAGCGAGAAAGCCACCGGAAATCCGTAAAGCATGAAGATAATCATGCCGATGAACATCAGTGGCGGAAGAATACCGTATTCAAACATGGGAATATCCTGAAGGTTCAGATCGGCGCGATCATTGCAGGGGTTTTTCGTACTTCGTATCGAGCGCATAAAGCCCGTTGAGGGCGCCTATGCGCTTGATGAGTTCGGAAAACCCCTGAAGAACCAGAAGGGCGAAACCGGCGAAGATGATGAGTTTCACGGGCCAGCGGATCAGGCCGCCGGCATTGGAAGACATTTCGCCCTGATTCCAGGACAGGGTGAACATGGGCCAGGACAGCCAGGCTAGATAAAGGCAGCCGGGCAGCAGGAACAGCACAATGCCGATAATATCCACCCAGATGCGGCTGCGTGGCGAAATCGCACCATAGATGATGTCGACCCGAACATGCTCGTTCATGCGCAGCGTATAGGAAGCGCCGATCAGCACGATGAAGGCGAACATGTACCACTGGATTTCGAGCCAGCCGTTGGAGCTGTAGTTCAAGGCGTAACGGACCATCGCGTTACCGGCGCTGACGAGGCAGCAGATGAGCACGAGATAACCGGCGATCTTGCCCAGGACCTCGCTCGCAGAATCTATCAGCGCACTTATTTTTAAAAGCGATTTCATGACTTTCCCCTCTTCCCTTGCCGGGCCCTTTGCGGGTTTATGGCGGAGAGCAAAGCCCGATACCCCTGCAACGGCCGCGCCTCCACGCGCGTCCGCACCCATCGGTTCCGGAGTTCCTCCCCACAGAATCCGTGTATGGGTAGGCGGTTCGAAAAGCAACCGAAACCGCACGCAAAGAGCAAGAACGGTGGCCCTTTTCAACTATTAACGAAAGAATGTTGCCGGAAGGCAAGTATTGTCCTTGAGAGCCGGTCCGACGGATGGCGGCGTGACACTTTCGTGCGGAACGCATTGCGCTTTTCGATCACTTTATGTTACCTCTGGCACCGGAGAATCCGGCATGGCCCGTGATCGTCCGCGGGGCAGATTTCCCCGCAGGACGGGAATGACGGATGGAGCAAAGGGGAAGTGGAATGAGCGAACACCATACAGGTCCGGTCGAACTTGGCGCTGAAATGAACTACGCCGAACACGAAAAGACCTATAACGGTTTTCTGGCCTTGACCAAATACGGCACGATGATGCTGTGCGTGCTGATGCTGGCCATGGTTGCCGGTTTTTTCACATCCGCGGGCTTCCTTGGCGGTCTCGTTGTCTTTCTCGTTCTGTCGGCGGCCGGGTTCGTTCTGCTGCGCTGATCGAACCGTTTGCGGGCTGTTGCCCTTACGGGTAAGGGTTCTGCCGGACAACCGGGACGGCCGGGCATGAAACGCCTTTTATCCTGTCTGTTTCTGTTGATTGCGGTTGCATGTCCCGTCTCCGCGCGTGATATCTCTCCTGCCGAGCAGGAGAGGCTGCGTGCCCAGATCGAGCGTTTCAGCATCGCCCTGAATGCGCAGGATTTCGAAACGGTCGGCAAGACTGTGCCGCCGAAAATCTTCGAGTTCATCGCCAGTGATGCGGGTGTCACCGTGGAGCAGTTGCGGAGTGCCTTGACGGCGCAGATGCAGATGGCGCTCGCGGCGGTCAAGATAACCGAATTCACCATGGACGCGCGGGCGATCAGCCTGGCTGAGACGCCGGATGGCACGCCCTATGCGCTCATTCCGACAAAAACCGTGATGGAAACCGGCGGTCAGACCATAGAGGCGAAGTCCCACACGCTGGCGCTGATCGACGGTTCGGACTGGTATTTGCTCCGGGTGAGCGATCAGCAGCAGGTGACCATCCTGCGAAAGGTCTACCCGTCCTTCGCGACAGTGGAATTCCCTAACGATTCCACGCAGACGGTGAAATAACCCGTATTGCTGGCGAGGCCGGGCCCTGGCGCCGCCAATGCTACCCCATTTCAGGAAAACCGTCCCGGGCGGAAGGGATCGACCGAGATGGACGTTTCGTCGCCGTTTGCCATCTGCGTCACCAGCCGGGCTGTGGCTGCCGACTGGGTCAACCCCAGATGACCGTGGCCGAAGGCGTAGATAACGGAGGGTGTCGTCCGCGCGGTGCCAATGACGGGAAGACAGTCCGGCATGGAGGGGCGGAACCCCATCCATTGCCGTCCGCCTTCCAGTTTGAGGCCGGGAAGGAAACGTTCCGCTTTTTTCAACATGGCTTCCGCGCGGCGGAAGTTCGGCTTCAGTTCCAGCCCGCCGAGTTCGACGGCGCCGCCGACGCGGATGCCAGTCGACAAGGGGGTCACAACGAAGCCGTGGTCGTTGAAATAAAGCTGGCGTGTCAGGTTGAAAGCACCGACAGGCAGGGTCGTGTTGTATCCTCGTTCCGTTTCCAGCGGCACGATGTTGCCAAGCGTCGCCGCAAGTTTTTTGGACCATGCTCCACAGGCGATCACCACTTTGTCGGCGTCGATCTTGTCGCCGTTCTCCAGCGTGACGATCGTACTTTCGCCCACTGCGTCGATACGCTGAGCTTCGCCTTTGCGAAGGCTGGCTCCGCGTGAGATCACAAGATCAAATATGGCGCGGGTGAAATCATAGGGATCGGAGACCTGCAGGCCATCCGCCGAAAACACCGCATGGCGGAACTGCGGCGCCAGGCCCGGCTGCAGCTCTTCGATTTCGTTGCGGTCAACGCGCTGGAATGCGAAGCCGGCTTTTTCCTTTTCGTCCCAATCCTTACTGGCGGCGTTGAGGCTCGCCTCGCTATCATAGATATCAAGCGTGCCGGTTTTTGAGATGAAGGGCGAGAGCTCGGGCATGGCAGCGATTTGGGCCATTTCGATGGCCGCCAGCCGGTTGATTTCCATGAGTGATTTCAGCCCATGACGGAAACTGCGTTCGGCGCTGGCGCGCCAGAAACGCCAAAGCCACGGGGCGATCTTCGGTGCATAGGCCGGCGGCACGCTGAGAGGTCCGAGCGGATCAAAAAGCCAGCGCGGGGCTTTTTTCATGATACCGGGCGCGGGAATGGGGATGATTTCCGGAAAGGCCAATATGCCGGCATTACCGGAACTCGCACCGCGGGAGATATCGCCACGCTCAAGAAGCACGACATCACGCCCGGCATTCTGCAGATAAAGCGCTGCCATGGAACCGATAATGCCGGTGCCGACCACCAGCACGTCGCATTTCAGGGTTTTGGTCATCGGCGCTCCTGCAATACAAATCTCTCAAGCCCGCCATAACAATGAATGCAGAGGGTATGAAAGGTCGCATCACGCTGCGGCGATAGAAATATCAGCACTGTGGCAAATAAGCGGTTCCGCGGTGGGGAGGCCGCCATGCACATCAGTGCGTTTTGCCCATCGGCCAGGTCGCGGCTTAGATAGTTATGAGTCATTATTAATCGCTATTTAACAGTGTCTGGCTAGTTTCGCGTGCAGTCAGGCCCATCCATGTTCATCCCTTCTCATTCGGAGGGGCAGTGGGTCTGCACAGCGGTTAATTTGGGGGTTTTAAAGGCATGTCTCACTTTTCCAAACTCGGTCTGGATGCATCTGCGGTACTTGACGCCCTGAACCGTTCGCAGGCCATCATCGAATTCGATCTGACCGGGAAAATTCTGAAGGCGAACGACAATTTCTGCAAAGCGGTGGGTTATCAGCAGTCCGAAATCATCGGACGGCACCACAGCATGTTTGTTGCTCCCGAAGATACTGCCAATGCGGAATACAAGGCGTTCTGGGCGAAACTCTCGCGCGGCGAATATGATCAGGGTCAATATCGGCGCCGGGCAAAAAACGGCGACGAAATCTGGATCGAAGCTTCCTATAATCCCGTCTTTCGTTTCGGCAAACCTTACAAGATCGTCAAGGTTGCAACCGATATCACCGCGATCAAGCGCAAGAGCATGGAAGATGACGGCAAGCTGGCCGCTCTCTCCCGCGCGCAGGCCATGATCGAATTTACACCAGATGGGAAGATCCTCAGCGCCAACGAGAATTTCCTCGCGGCGCTTGGTTACACGGCGCAGGAAATTGTAGGCAAGCATCATTCGATGTTCTGTGAGCCAGCTTATGCCCAGTCCCACGAATATCGCGATTTCTGGCAGGAGCTAAGGAGCGGCCGTTTCTCTGCCGGGCAGTTCATGCGGCTCGGCAAGGACGGCAAACGCGTTTTCATCCAGGCCTCCTATAATCCGATACTGGATGAGCAGGGCCGTGTCTTGAAGGTGGCGAAGTTTGCCTTTGACGTGACGGACCGCATGTATGCGGTGGAGGAGCTTGGCGCGGCGCTTGAGCGGCTCTCCCAATGCAACATCCGCGTCACGCTGGACAAACCCTTCGTGGGTGAATTTGAGAGCCTGCGGCGCGATTTCAACAAGTCTATCGCGGAATTCCAGAAGACGCTGGAGAATGTTCTCGGCCAGACGGGCGATCTGACCCGCAGCAGCCAGGAAGTCAGCGAGGCTTCCGTCAATCTGGCCGAACGTTCGCGCGAGCAGGCCGTAGCGCTGGAAGAAACCTCTGCGGCACTGGAGGAAATCACGGCGACGGTTCGTTCATCCACGGAAAACATGAAAGAGACCCGCAAGCTGGTTCAGAGTGCACGCACATCCACCGCGGCCTCGACCGAGGTCGTTGAGCGCACGGTCAATGCCATGCAGCGCATCGAGACAGCATCGCGGGAAATCAGTCAGATCATCGGTGTTATCGATGAGATCGCCTTCCAGACCAACCTGCTGGCGCTGAATGCGGGCGTGGAAGCCGCCCGCGCGGGTGAAGCCGGCAAGGGCTTTGCCGTGGTAGCGCAGGAGGTCCGCGAGCTTGCGCAGCGTTCCGCTGGTGCCGCCAAGGAAATCAAGGCGCTGATCAACAATTCCGGCAGCGAGGTCCTCGAAGGGGTAAGGCTCGTGGGTGAAACGGGCGAAGCGCTGAAGCAGATCGACGCGCTGGTCAGACATATTGACGGCAACGTTGACATGATCGCAAAGGCAGCGGACGAGCAGGCTGTCGGCATCAGTGAGATCAACAAGGCGGTCAACCGGCTGGACCGGATGACGCAGGAAAACGCCGCCATGAGCGCACGCACCACCGTAATCAGCACCACGCTCGCGCAGGGTGCGGATGCATTGGCCCAGCTTGTCAGCCTGTTCAAACTGAACCGCCGCACGGTTCAGCGTGAGGATGGTGCCTCAATACGGTCTGATTTTTCGACTGCTGCTCGGCACGATCAGGAGGTCGGGCGCGCAGCAGCATGAAGGGAGCCGGCTTTCGCCGGCCCCGCTTATTGCTGATCATCAATTGATGCGGATGCCTATGATAGGGCATCTGCGCGCGGTTAACCCCGCAAGGCCGGGCGCGTGATGCCGAGGTGGTCGCGCAATGTGGAGCCCTCATATTCCCGGCGGAATAGGCCGCGTTCCTGCAAGAGCGGTACCACCTCGCGATTAAACTCCTCCAGCCCGCCGGGGAAGAAGGGCGGCATGACGTTGAAGCCATCGGCTGCGCCGTTCTCGAACCATTGCTGCATCCTGTCGGCAACATCGCTCGCCGTTCCCATGACGATATGGTGGCCACGGCCGGCCGCGACGCGCAGCGCCAGTTCTCGGATCGTGAGCTTTTCGCGCCGTGCCAGCTCGGTCAGCAACTCGGCCCGGCTGCGCAACTGGTCGGAGATGGGAAGTTCGGGCAACGGCCCGTCGAGATCATAGTCGGCCAGGATGTGGCCGATACGCTCTTCGAGCAGCGGCATCGCGCTCTTGATGTCCGTCCAGCGGTTCAGTTCCTTCAGCTTTTCACTCGCCTCCTCGAAACTCCTGCCGATGATCGGCATGAAGCCGGGCATCACGGCAACGCTGGCGGGATCGCGGCCGAATTTTTCGACGCGCGCCTTGAGGCTCGTGTAGAAAGCCTGCGCTTCGGAAATCGCCTGTTGGGCGGTGAAGACGATATCGGCGGTGCGTGCGGCGAGATCCTGACCCGGCCCGGAGGAACCGGCCTGGATGAGAACCGGATGGCCCTGCGGCGAGCGCGGAATGTTGAGCGGTCCCTTGACGGTGAAATATTTGCCTTCGTGGTTGAGAACATGGACTTTCTCGGGATCGACGTAGCGGCCCGCCTGCTTGTCCTTGATGAAGGCATCGTCATCCCAGCTGTCCCAAAGGCCGCGAACGACGTTCACATATTCTTCCGCCACCGCATAACGCTCGTCATGCTCGGGGTGGTCCTTGGAGAAATTCGCTGCCGTCCGTGCGTAAGAGGTGGTGACAATGTTCCAGGCCGCTCGACCATGGCTTAAATGGTCTATGGAGGCGAAGGCGCGAGCGGTGTGATAGGGCTCGCCATAGGTGGTGGAGGCGGTTGCTGCCAGCCCGATCTTCTCGGTCACCATTGCCAGCGCGGCAAGCAGGGTCAACGGCTCGAAACGTGCGATCATCGAAGGATGGGCGTCGACGCCGCTGGTCAGGCCGTCAGCCAGGAAAACCATGTCAAATTTTGCCGCTTCGGCCATTTTTGTTACGCGGGTGAGCAGATCGAGGTTTTCGCTGCCGGCCTCCGCATCGGGGTGACGCCAGCCGGAAACGTGGTGTCCGGCACCCTGCAGGAAAAGGCCGAGATGCATCTGTCTTTTGCGGGTCGTGGTGGTCATGGGAATCATGCCTTCATGTCAGTCGAGTAATATTGGCGATACCAGAAGCATTTCGAGCTTCCTGAGGTCGGCTGCGGTTTTCATGGTCCGCACCAAGGCCGGGATACCGGCGAATTTTTCATTGCCGCCGGTCGCGTCGGCAAATTTTTCGGCCGGGTCATCAATGCCGGGAAGCCCGTCGACGCGGCGCGATAGCACCGTACCATCCTTCTTCGTGACATCTATCACCACGAAACGGGTAGTTGGGTCTGGCGACAGGCGGCGAGCGGTCTCGTCATGCCGGCGCGAGACTTTCGCGGAAAGGCCGAGCAGGTCGGCGCGTGCCGGGCGTTCGTCGAAATGGCTGATCCCCAGTGACCCATCCGTCAGCGCCGCAGCGAAGACATATTCGGGGCTGAAGCGCGCGTCTATGCCGGTTGCGGGCGTGGCAGGGCCGACAAGCGCGGCATCGCCGCCGGGCGGGAAGGTGATGGTGACCGCCTCGATTTCTTCCGGCTGCAGCTCATGGGTGCTGCGCAGCGCCAGCGCGCCCACGGCGACGGGGTGTGCCGCGGTACAACACGGGAAGGCCTTGAGGGTCAGGCCCGGCGAGACGATCTGCCAGGGTGCGCCCCAGCCGGAGAGAACACGCTTCGGCTGCTCGGCGCCGAAGGCGAAGGCCGAATAAAAGCCGATGGAATTTTCCAGAAAATCCGGCGCGCCCTGAAAGCCGGATCGTGCCAGCCGTGCTGCGGTGAGGCCGGCACGCGTGGCAAGCCCCGCATGGAGCGGCTTGGCGTCATAACCGAATTGCAGGCGAAGCCCGGCCGATTGCGTGGCGGCGAGGCCGAGCGCCACGGCCGTTGTCTGCGGATCGAATTTCAGGAGATGAGCGATCGCCGCCGCGGCACCCATGGGGCCAAGTGTGGCGGTGGCGTGGAAACCATTTTCGTAATGTCTGGTGCCGAGCGACAGGCCAATGCGGGCCATGGTTTCCAGCCCGACGATATAGGCGGCGATGAATGCATCCGCCGTCGAGCCTTCCTCGACCGCAACAGCCAGCAGGGCTGGAACAATGGCGACGGTGGGGTGGCCGCGCACACTGCCATGGACGTCGTCGTAATCAAGCACGTGACCGGCATGGCCGTTGATAAGGGCGGCAGTGAAAGCATCCGTACGCAGATCGTGGCCGACGATGCCGGCTGCGCCTTGCGTGCCTGACGTGAAGGTGTCGATCAGGATTTTCGTGCTCCTGTCGGCAGCGCCGCCCAGCACGCAGGCAAAGAAATCGATCAGTGCCGTGCGGGCAATGGTGACCGCCTCTTCATCGTGTAGCGGGTCGGAAGCGGCAATGGCTCCGGCAAGAAGAAGTGTGAGTTTTTCCTCCGCGACCATGGCATCAGATCCCTTCGCCGTCATTCACGCGCGCGCCCTGTCCGCCGAGACCCTTGACGAAGGCGTTGATGCGCGGATTGGTCGACTTGTAGAATATGTGCTCCGGCGTGCCCTGATCGACGATCAGGCCGTTTTCGGTGAAGACGATTTTGTCGCTGATTTCTTCGGCAAAGCGCATTTCGTGGGTAACGAGAATGCTCGTCATGCCGTCGTTGACGAGGTCGCGGATGACGGCGAGCACTTCCCCAACCGTTTCGGGATCGAGTGCCGAGGTGACTTCATCGAACAGCACCAGCTCCGGCCGCATGGCGAGCGCGCGGGCGATCGCCACGCGCTGCTGCTGGCCGCCGGAAAGCTGGCCGGGATAGGCGTCGACCTTCTGGGACAGGCGGACCTTTTCCAGCAATTCGCGGGCATGGCGCTCCGCTTCCGTTTTTGGCGTACCAAGTATTTTGATCGGCGCGATGGTGATGTTTTCCATCACCGTCAGATGCGGGAAGAGGTTGAACTGCTGGAACACGATGCCGATCCGCTTGCGCAGCGCGATGCGCTCGGCCTCGGTTTTAAGCTGGTCTACTCGCGTGCCGCCAACGGTGATCTTGCCCGATTGCGGAATGAGCAGCCCGTTGATGCAGCGCAGGATGGTGGATTTGCCGGAGCCGGAAGGGCCGATGATGGAGACGGCGTCCCCCTTGTTGACGCTGAGATCAATGCCTTTCAGGACCTGGTTGTCACCAAAAGCAAGATGGATTGCTTCGAGTTCAACAAGCGGCTGGGCGTTTTGGGCGATGGATGCGGACATGGCTTGTTCCAATCAGCGGGAAGCGAAGCGCCGCTCGAGGCGCTGCGTGAAACGGGAGACGGGATAGCAGAACAGGAAGAACGCCATCAGAACGGTGAGATAGACCACCACGGTGAAATCGTTGCGCTGCACGGCGGTGCTGGCGTCGGTCGCGGCGTGAAGAAGCTCATGCACGCCGACCAGCGAGGCGAGCGCCGTGCCCATGGTGATCGACGCATAGAGGTTCATCCACGGCGGCAGGGAGCGTTTTATGCATTGCGGCAGGATTATCCAGCGCAGGGTCTGGTTGCGCGAAAAGCCCAGCCCCTGAGCGGCTTCCCATTGCGCTGTCGGAATGGACTGGATGGCGCCGCGGGTGATTTCGGCGATATGGGCGCTGGCGGGAATGGCAAGGCCCACAACCGCCTTGATCCAGTCCGGAAAAGGAATGTAGTTGCCAAAGGCCACGATCTCGAAGGGGAAGATGTAAGTCGCGGCAAAGATCAGCACCAGATGCGGGGCATTGCGGAAAATCTGCACATAGGTCAGTGCCGGTGCGCGAACCAGACGGTAGGGCGCAAGCTCCATGATGCCGAGAAGAACGCCGATAAATGTGCCGATGGCGATCGCCAGAATGCTTATCAGCACATTCATGGCGAAGCCCTTGGCGAGATAGGGCAGCCATTCCAGCAGCACCTGGCCGAGCGACGGATCGAGGACCAGCCACAGGATGACGGCAACCAGGACGCCCAGCAGCAGAATGGTGCCGAAAGGCGGCTTCTTCACCGCACGTGTTGGAGAAACCACCGCACTCATTGACCGAACCCCGGAACCGCAAGACGCCGTTCAAGCCAGAGACCGGCCCTTGCGACGATGAAATTGATGACGCTGAAGAAAACGAGGATAACGATCATCAGCTCGACCACATTGTCGCGCTGCGTCCAGATCAGGATGGAGGCATAGGTGATCTCACCCACGGCGATTGCAGAGCCGACCGTGGTGAGCTTCACCAGATTGACGAGATTGTTGATGATGGAGGGCAGCGCTGTGCGGATCGCCAGCGGAAACTCCACATAACGCAGAATCTCGAAGGAACTGAAACCGATTGCACGCGCTGCCTCGATTGTGGTGCCGGGCACCGCCTCGATGCCGCCGCGCAGCGCTTCGGCATGGAAGGCGGCAATGTGCAGTCCCGTGACCGCAACGACCCAGAAAAACGGCGTCAGCGGATTGTTCTGCGCGCCACCCAGCGCATTGGAAATCAGCATGTTGAGCACGAGGAAACCGCACATCAGCTGTACCAGCGTCGGCGTGTTGCGCGTCAGTTCCACATAGGCGCGCACGGGACCGGCGAGCCAGGCCTTCCCGGAAGTGAGCATTGCCGCGAAAATGAAGCCGAAGACGAGGCTGAGCGGCAAGGTGACGGCAACGAGGATCAGCGTCATCTTCATGCCGTCGAGCCAGATCTGAACCTCATAGCCGCTGTTCAGAAAATCATAGTTAAGGCCAAGATGCGCGGCCAGTTCTATGAAGCGCGCTGTAAATGAATCCTGCATTGGAAATCCATGCTGTTATTGCGGTGCCGCCACGCGGGCGGCGCCAGAATGGCCTGCCATTATAAAGCAGAAAAGAACGGCAGGTGAACCGGCCGTTCCTGATGATCATGGGAACCATCTCTATGCCATCGTCCTCACCACGTTGCGGCGTGACGGGGGATGACAGGAAAGCCCTGCGCCTGACCTTTACTGCGCGGCGGACAGCTTCTTCTGCTGTTCTTCCATATAGCCGATGCTCGGCAGACGGTTTGCCTTAGCGAATTCCAGCATCTTGCCGGAAGCGTGCAATTCCTTGACGATCTTGTCGAGAGCCGCCTGCGTGTCGCTTTCACCCTTTCGCAGCCAGATCACGGAATCCGACGGTATGAGATCTGTGGGGATGAGGATGCCGTAATCCTTCCACTCATCAGCTCGGTCCTGAAGCATCAGGCTCAGCGTGCCGTTGACGTGAACGGACACATCGCAATTGCCACCCTTCAGCGCCAGCAGCGATTCCGGCTGGCTGGGCAGAGCCTTTACCTGCGCGCCATATTGCTCGATCAGCGGCTGAGTGTAGTTGGAACCTTGAGACACGCAGGCGATCTTGCCTTTCAGGTCGGACCAGTCCTTGATGCCAGAGTCTTTTCGACCGATGGCGGCGCCGCCCTGACGGTCGTAGGGGGTGGGCACGTAGTCGAGCGTTTTCGCACGTTCTTCGGTGTACTGCATGTTGGCGATAAGAATATCGACCTTCCCCTGCTGCAGGAACTGCACGCGGTTTGGCGGGGTCACGGTCTCAGTCACCAGTTCAACGCCGAGACCTGCGGCCAGCGCCTTGGCGACGTCGATGTTGAGGCCCTTCTGCTCCTGCGTTTTTGGATCAATAAAGCCGAAAGGAGCGCCGGAAAGAATGACGCCGACGGTGAGCTTGCCGCGACCCTTGATGCGGTCAAGCGTTGCATCCGCATGAGCGGTGGTTGCCAGCGAGGCGATGATAACGGTTCCGGCGATGAGTTTCGCGGCAAACTTGGGGAGGGAGAAGGCCATGGGTATTTCCTTTTGCTTGTGGCTGGAACCTACATGACGGACTTGCAGAGGGCGAGAATTGGCATTGCGCAAAAAATACTATGAATAGAAACGAGTTCCAATAATGTTGTCAGGCAGAAAAAATATCCTAATAATTTAAAATCGTAGAATCTTGTTCTTTAGGTTTTAGTGGTGTGCGGCTTGTTTCAACCAAGAGGCGAGAAGCAAGCCGCACCGCCTTTCAATTATCGTCCGGCATTATAGGCCGCGATTGCTGCCATGTTGACGATATCGCTGTCCTTGGCCCCCATCGAGGTTATCTGTACCGACTTGTCGAGGCCGACGAGGAGAGGGCCGATGACGGTCGCACCGCCCAATTCCTGCAGCATCTTGGTGGAGATGGAGGCAGAATGGATGGCGGGCATGACCAGCACATTGGCGGGGCCGGAAAGGCGCGCGAAGGGATACTGGCTCTGCATGCGGTGATGGTTCAGCGCCACATCCGCCGACATTTCGCCATCGACCTCGAAATTGACGTTGCGCTTGTCGAGAATTTTCACCGCCTCGCGCACCTTGTCGGAGCGTTCGCCGACCGGCTGGCCGAAGGTGGAATAAGCGAGCATGGCAACGCGCGGCTCGTAACCGAAACGGCGGGCGAGGCCGGCTGCCTCCTCGGCGATATCGGCGAGGTCCTCGGCATTCGGCATGTCGTGCACGGCCGTGTCGGCCACGAAGACGGTGCGGTTGCGCGAGACAACGAGGGACACGCCGATGACGCGATGGCCTGGCTTGGTGTTGATGCAACGGCGGATATCTTCCAGCGCCGTCGAATAATTGCGCGTCACGCCCGTCACCACCGCGTCCGCATCGCCCATCGCGACCATGCAGGCGGCGAAGTGGTTGCGGTCGTTGTGGATCAGGCGCTGCACGTCGCGCAGCAGGAAGCCGCCGCGCTGCAGCCGCGCATAGAGGTAATCGATATAGGCATCGACCCGGCTGGAGAGGCGGGCATTGGTGATTTCAATATTGGCGCGGTCGAGATCGATACCGGCACGCTCCGCATTGGCCTTGATGATATCGTCACGGCCGAGCAGGATGGCGGTACCAAGCCCTTGAGCGGTAAACGAAATCGCCGCGCGCATGACCTGTTCTTCTTCCGCTTCGGCAAAGACCACGCGCTTGGGCGAACGACGCACACGCTCGTAAAGGCGTTGCGTGGTCGAGGCCATCGGATCACGACGGGCCGAAAGCTCGCGGGCATAGGCGTCGAGATCGGGAATTTCGCGCTGGGCGACGCCGGTTTCGATAGCGGCTTTTGCCACGGCGACAGGAATGGCGGAGATCAGGCGCGGATCGAACGGGACCGGAATGATATATTGCGGCCCGAAGCGGGGGCGGTTGCCCTGATAGGCAGCGGCCACATCGTCAGGCACGTCTTCGCGGGCCAGATCCGCCAGCGCCTGCGCGGCGGCGATCTTCATGGCATCGTTGATCTGGCGGGCACGCACATCGAGCGCGCCGCGGAAGATATAGGGGAAGCCGAGGACGTTGTTGACCTGGTTCGGATAGTCGGAACGTCCCGTCGCCATGATGGCGTCATCGCGGATGCGGGACACTTCTTCCGGGGTGATTTCCGGGTCGGGATTGGCCATTGCAAAGATAATCGGCTTCGGCGCCATGGAGCGGATCATTTCTTCGCTGAACGCGCCCTTCTGTGAGAGGCCGAACACCACGTCAGCACCCTTCATGGCTTCCGCCAGCGTGCGATTGTCGGTTTTCACCGCATGCGCGGATTTCCATTGGTTCATGCCCTCGGTGCGGCCCTGATAGATGACGCCCTTGGTATCACAGAGCGTGATGTTTTCCGGGTTGAAACCCATGGCCTTGATGAGGTCCATGCATGCGATTGCGGCCGCACCCGCACCGTTGCAGACGAGCTTGGTGGTCTTGAAGTCACGTCCGGTCAGTTCGATGGCGTTGATGAGGCCGGCGGCGGCAATAATGGCGGTGCCGTGCTGGTCGTCATGGAATACGGGAATATCCATCAATTCGCGCAGGCGGCTTTCGATGATGAAACATTCCGGCGCCTTGATGTCTTCCAGATTGATGCCGCCGAAGGAGGGGCCGAGGTAACGCACGCAATTGATGAACTCATCGGCGTCTTCGGTATCGACCTCGAGATCGATGGAATCGACATCGGCGAAACGCTTGAAGAGGACCGACTTGCCTTCCATGACCGGCTTCGAGGCCAGCGCGCCGAGATTACCCAGCCCGAGGATCGCGGTGCCGTTGGAGATGACGGCCACCATGTTGCCGCGTGTCGTATAATCGTAAGCGGTCGCTGGATTTTCGGCGATGGCTTTCACCGGCACCGCCACGCCGGGCGAATAGGCGAGCGACAGATCCCGCTGTGTTGCCATCGGCTTCGTCGGGGTGATTTCCAGCTTGCCCGGCCTGCCTTCCGCGTGGAAATCCAGGGCTTCCTGATCCGTAACCGATGTTCTTGTGCTGGCGGGCTTGGTCGTGTCGGACATGGGCTGTGTGTGCTTTCGTGTCTATAACAATGTAAAAATATCCGCCGTTGTTATTGTATTTTTCGCGCGCCTGCCAAGCCTTGAATGTTGTTCAGTGCAGCAAATTTAAGCGGGATGAAATTTGCGGCCGATTCAATCGATTAATTCCGCATCCTGCTTGTCAAAGGCTCGCTCTGTAGGCTCGGCGGGCCATATTCACGAAGGCTTCGACATGCAGGGCAAGCGCGCCGCGCCTGACGAGCAGTACGCAGTCGGACCATGCCTCCGCGCTATCGAGTGACACGGCGGCAGTGCCCCTTGCGGAAAGCACCGTGCTTTCCGGCAGGATGGAAATGCCTGCACCGGCCTCCACGAGCGCGAGAATCGTATTGACGTTGGCGATGCGCATGCCGACTTGCGGCGTGCAGCCGGCATCTTCGAAAAGCGAAAGCGCGCTGCTGCTGAGGCCGAGGCCAATCTCGTCAACCGGCAGCAGCAGTTTTTCGTGCAGGATATCGCTGACGGAAACCTGCGGGCGCTTGGCGAGTACGTGACGTTCCGGCAAAGCGACGCAAAGCCTAGAGCGGTCGAACGGCATGGTTCGCAAGGTCTGCGGCAGCGTGGGAAGAGGCGCGCGGATGAAGGCAACGTCGGTCTCGCGGGTCGTCACCTGCTCGATCAGCTGTTCCATTGTCATGCCGGGCAACAGTTCAAGCGTCACGTCTGGGTGCTCGTCACCATAGCGGGTAATGAGCGCGGGTAGTTTACGCTCGGCCATAACACTGGTGCCGTAACCGATGCGCAGCGTGCCAAGCTGGCCGCGGCGGATCTGCTGCGCCCTTTCCAGCGCACTTTTGGTGCGTGCAAGTATTTCTTCCGCGTCGATGAGCATGGACTGACCGGCCGGGGTAAGTTCCACACCGCGATTGATGCGGTGAAAGAGCTTGAAGCCCAGATTTTCCTCCAGCTGTCGAATGCGCTGGGTGACGGCGGGCTGGGCAATGCCGAGCTGCAGGGCGGCGGCACGAAAGTTCCTCGCCCTTGCCGCTTCCACGAATATCGTGAGTTGACGAATATCCATCGGGAGATTTCTTTGTTTTGTCAGGTGTGATGTGATATAAGCATAGCTTATCGAAATTGCCCAGCTTGCGCATTGTCATCTTGTCGCAGGCGACGTTATACCGCAGCCAGTGTTTCGATCGTCTTTGCCGCTTTGCAGGCTTTGATGGGAGAAACCGGGGAGGATTTGTTCAAGCATCTTGCCCGCCGTCCATGGGGCCGGCGGTTACCTGCAGTGAATGGGTCACGCATGACAGTCACGACGGAAGTCTTCCCCACCATTGTTCCCCGTTCAGCCGCGCCGCCATCGGCGCATTTTCGCCTGGCCATTGCGGCAGCAGGCTGTCCCGGCTTCGCCGGACGCTGAACAATCACCGGGCTTCAGCCTTTTGGGGCGGCTCTTCTAACCGGACATTCTTTCATGGGTAATCCAGCAACTTCTTTATCGCTCCCAGCCAGATTGTGGCTGTTGGTGCTCGGCGCTGTCATCGTTGCCGCAGGCCTGTTCTTCGCCATTGGCGGCGGCCAGCTTGTGGCCCTCGGCGGCAGCCTCTATTTCGTCACGGCGGGCATCGCGCTCATCGTCTCGGGCCTGCTCATCCTGCTGCGCAAGCCTGCCGGTGCGGTTCTCTTCGGCCTTGTCTTCGTCCTCACCGGCATCTGGGCGATGTGGGAAGCCGGATTGCATTTCTGGCCGCTCATTTCACGCCTTCTGGCGATGGGCGTCGGCGCCATTGTCGTTGCGCTCTCCTATCCTCTCTTGCGTCGCGCGGCCGGCAAGGCTCCGGCATACGGCGCCTCTTTCGCCCTTGCCGCCATTCTCGCCATCGCCACCGGCGCGGGTTTTGCCGGCATGTTCGTGCCGCACCCCACCGTCGCCTTCAATGGTGAACCGGCAGCCCTGACGCCTGTCACACCGGAAACGGAGCAGAAGAACTGGGAACATTACGGCAATACATCCGGCGGCAGCCGCTTTGTCGCTCTCGATGAAATCACGCGCGACAACGTCAAGAACCTCGAAGTCGCCTGGACCTACCACACCGGCGATACCCCGATCAGCCCCGGCGCGAATGGTGCGGAAGATCAGGAAACGCCGCTGCAGGTTGGCGACACCGTGTTCCTGTGCACGCCGCATAACAATGTCATCGCTCTTGATGCAGATACCGGCGCAGAAAAGTGGAAGACGGAAATCAACGCGAAATCTTCCGTCTGGATGCGTTGCCGCGGTCTTGCCTATTTCGACGCCAAGGCGCCGCTGAAGCAGCCGACCGCACCGGGCTCCACGCCGGTTACCCCGGCTGTGGTGGCCGAGGGCGCGCTTTGCCAGCGTCGCATTCTGATGAACACCATCAATGCGGAACTGATAGCGCTCGATGCCGACACCGGCGCGTTTTGCCCTGATTTCGGCACCAACGGCCGCGTCGACCTGAAGATCGGTCTCGGCGATGCGCCGGACCCGCAATATGTGTTGACCTCCGCACCTACGCTTGCCGGCACGACTGTCGTTGTCGGCGGCCGTATCGCCGACAACGTTCAGGTCGATATGCCCGGCGGTGTGATGCGCGGTTTCGATGTGGTGACGGGCGCGCTTCGCTGGGCCTTCGACCCTGGCAACCCTGATATCACCGGACTTCCGCCCGAGGGACAGACCTACACGCGTTCCACACCCAACGTCTGGGCGTCCATGTCCTATGATCCGGAGCTGAACACCGTCTTCATGCCGGTCGGCAGCCCTTCGGTGGACTTGTACGGCGCAACTCGCACACCGCTCGACCATAAATATGGTGCTTCGATGCTGGCGCTCGATGCCACCACCGGTCGCGAAAAATGGGTCTACCAGACGGTTCATAACGACCTCTGGGACTTCGACGTGCCGATGCAGCCGAGCTTCGTCGATTTCCCGAAAGCGGATGGAACCACTGTTCCGGCACTGGTTTTCGGCACCAAGGCGGCGCAGATCTATGTTCTCGACCGGGCGACAGGCCAGCCGCTGACCAAGGTTGAAGAAGTTCCGGTCAAGCCCGCCAATATTCCGAACGAGCGCTACGCGCCGACACAGCCACGCTCGGTCGGCATGCCGCAGATCGGTGCGCAGACCCTGACGGAAGCGGACATGTGGGGCGCGACCCCGTTTGACCAGCTTCTTTGCCGCATTGCCTTCAAGGGCATGCGTTATGAGGGCCTCTATACGGCGCCGGGCACGGACCTCTCCCTATCGTTCCCGGGCTCGCTCGGCGGCATGAACTGGGGCGGTCTTTCGACGGACCCGACCACGAACACGATCTTCGTCAACGACATGCGCCTCGGTCTCTGGATCCAGATGCAGGAAGCGGCACCGACCAAGGCTGTCGCGAGTGGCGGCGAAAGCGTCAACACCGGCATGGGCGTCGTTCCCATGAAGGGCACGCCCTATGCGGTGAACAAGAACCGTTTCCTGTCGGCTCTCGGTATACCCTGCCAGGCCCCGCCCTATGGCACGATGACCGCTATCGACATGAAGACCCAGAAGATCAAGTGGCAGGTGCCCGTGGGCACTGTCGAGGATACCGGTCCGCTCGGCATCAAGATGGGCCTTCCGATCCCGATCGGCATGCCCACGCTCGGCGGCACGTTGGCCACTCAGGGCGGTCTCGTCTTCATCGCCGGCACGCAGGATTATTATCTGCGCGCTTTCGATACGGCGACCGGCAAGGAAGTCTGGAAGGCCCGCCTTCCGGTCGGCAGCCAGGGCGGCCCGATGAGCTACAAGTCTCCGAAGACCGGCAAGCAATATATCGTCATCTCAGCTGGCGGCGCACGCCAGTCTCCTGACCGTGGCGACTATGTCATCGCCTATGCATTGCCGGGCTGACGCTTGCGTCACGCCTCACTTGAAGCCGGCCCCGGGAGCAATCCCGGGGTTTTTATTTGCTCTGCATCGATCCGCGTGAAGAAATCAAGCGGAACCTCACCTGTCGCGTGGCGTTAGGAAAGCGTGCCGGGGCAGACACCCAGCTGTTCACCAAGCTTTCACAAGGGGGATTTATGAGCTTGCGCTTGTTCGCCCATGAACCGATGATGGCGGTATTGGGAAATATGTATATTGTCCGGCGCGCCGGGAAATTTTTTGACGTTGGAAAGGTTTTATTGTGAAGGAACAATCTCGAAAGATCACGCCGGTTCTTCTGGCCGGTGGTGCTGGCTCCAGGCTATGGCCGGTCTCGCGCGATCAGTTGCCCAAGCAGTTTCAGCCGCTGGTCGGCAATCTTTCGACCTATCAGCAGACCCTGCAGCGGGTGGGTGACGAAACGCTTTATTCCGAGCCACTTGTCATCACCAACGAGGATTTCCGTTTTTTTGCCCGCCGTCAGGCGGAGGAGATCGATCTGCCGGCCACCGTGGTGCTTGAGCCCGCCCGCCGCGACAGCGCAGCCGCCATGGCCGCCGCCGCCGTGCTGGCCGAGCGTCGCGAGCCCGGATGCCTGGTTCTGGCGCTTGCTGCCGACCATGTGGTGCTCGATGCCGACAAGTTTTCCGATGCCGTGAAACTGGGCGCCAAAGCCGCCGATCAGGGCAATATCGTCGTCTTCGGCCTGGTGCCGACGGAGCCGCGCACCTCCTATGGTTACATCAAGCCGGGCGAGGCGATTGATGGTGAAAAGGATCTGAGCAAGGTCGAGGCCTTCGTGGAGAAGCCTGACATGAAGACGGCGATCTCCTATCTCGAAAAAGGCTATCTCTGGAATTCCGGAAACTTCCTGTTCCGCTCCGACGTGATGATTGCAGAACTGGAGGCCTTTGCGCCGGAAATTCTGGCCGCGGTAACGCAGTCCGTCGAGCAATATGAAAGTGACCTCGGCTTCGTGCGTCTGCATCAGGAAAGCTTCGAAGCCTCGCCCAAGAATTCCATCGACTATGCCGTGATTGAGAAGACCAGGCGCATGGCTGTCGTGCACGGCCATTTTCGCTGGTCGGATATCGGCAGCTGGGACGCGATCTGGGAGATCGCCGACAAACACAGCAATGACAATGCGCTGGAAGGTAACGGCGTCTTCATCGATTCCGAAGGCTGCCTCATCCATTCGACGCAATTGCTGACGACGGTGGTGGGCGCGAAGGACATGGTGGTGGTGGCCACGAAGGATGCGGTTCTGGTGGTGCCGAAGAACCGGGTGCAGGACGTGAAGGGTCTGGTGGAGACGCTGAAGGACGGCGAACATGCGCCTCAGACGCAGACCCACAAGCGCGTTTACAGGCCCTGGGGTTACATCGAGCACATGTATGTGGACGAGCGTTATCGGGTTGGTCATATCACCGTCGATCCTGGCCACCGCATCTCGTTCCAGAAACACTATCACCGCTCGGAACACTGGATCATCGTCAAGGGAACGGCCACCGTGACGATTGGTGACGAGACCCGGCTGCTGACGGAAAACCAGTCGGTCTATATCCCGATCGGCCAGCCGCACCGTCTTGCCAATGAGGGGCAGATCCCGCTCGAACTGGTCGAAATCCAGACCGGAGCCTATATTGGTGAGGACGATGTCATCCGCATCGAGGACGATTACAAGAGGCAATAGGCGTTACCTACGCCAAGAGAATAAGCAAAGCGGACGTCTGCCCGCTTCGCCTTTTGGTTCAGGCCGCCAGTGCATTTATACAATGGGCAAAGCCATGAGAGAGAATTGCCGCCTCCAGTCCCCGGCGCCAAAATAGCCATCCGAAGATGAGTCCGGGAATAAAATTCCCGGTCAGCACTGCAAGCACGAGTGCCGGCCGGGGCTGCGCGGCAATGGTAAACAGAAACGGCAGATGAGCAGCGGCGAACAGAGCGGCAGCGATCACGATGGCAGCGCACATTATGAACGCTCGAACCTGCCCGCCTCCTGTAGAGCGCCAGAGAATCCACGCGAAAAACGACATCATGCCCCATCGCGTCAATAGCTCTTCGGTGACGCCGCCATAGAGAAGCCGGGTGGCGAGGGGAATGTCAAATCTGGTCATATTTGCCATGGTTGCTGCATCTGTGACCAAGGGCAGGATCGCTGACGAATAGACGATCATCACAATGGCAACGGCAACACCCGCAGCAAGTGCAGGAGGCACTTGTTTTCGCAGTACCGCACGCGGATCGCCGCCCGTCAGCCAGCTATCGATCAAAGGCGCATGGAGTCCGATTTTTGCGGCAAGGGCTTGGCCGGTGGCGACCGAGGCGACGGTCAGGACTGCTGGTTGGAGGAGTATCAACAGGCGCATCGCCATTGAAACCTGCTGCCCCGGTATGAGCTGCTCAAACGCGGCGAGTAAAAGCGATGCGACACCGATCAATCCCATGATCAGGAGAATATGCCAGCGTTTCATTGTCTCTTGCACCTGTTTCCTTGCTGCGCAGGGTTTTTAAACCAGTGGCATTGCGTGTGGATTACGGCGCGCAAGCCCCTCTACGGTCCGCCTGTCAGGCGAATTTTGCCATCCTTCGAGACGCCGCTGAATGCAGTAACGAGATTCGTATTTTAGGCGGTTGCCTAATCAAAAATCTTCGCATACGTTCCAACTGCAACGTTTCAGTGAGGGAGGAGACTCATGCGAATGCGTGTTATTTCTGCGGCTTTTCTGGCCAGCGTGATGATTCCGGCGGGCTTTGCCGGGGCCACTGATCTCGAGGTGACCCATTGGTGGACATCGGGCGGCGAAGCCGCAGCGGTGGCCGAACTGGCCAAGGCTTTCGACGCGACCGGCAATAAATGGGTGGACGGCGCGATTGCCGGTTCGGGCGGCACGGCCCGGCCGATCATGATCAGCCGCATCACCGGCGGCGATCCGATGGGCGCCACCCAGTTCAACCACGGCCGGCAGGCGGAAGAACTGGTGCAGGCCGGACTGATGCGGGACCTGTCCGACGTTGCCGAAAAGGGTAAGTGGAAAGAGGTCATCAAGCCGGCGAGCCTGCTCGACAGCTGCACCATCGACGGCAAGATCTATTGCGCGCCGGTCAATATCCATTCGTGGCAATGGCTGTGGCTTTCCAATGCGGCTTTCAAGAAAGCGGGCGTCGAAGTTCCGAAGAACTGGACGGAATTTGTCGCGGCAGCGCCGGCGCTGAAAAAGGCCGGTATCCAGCCGCTCGCGCTTGGCGGCCAAGCATGGCAGGCGAACGGCCTGTTCGACACGCTGACGCTTTCGATCGGCGGCAAGGACCTTTATCAGAAGGTCTATGGCGACAAGGATGCCGAAGCGGCGGCAGGTCCTGAAATGGCAAAGATTTTCGCAGCTGCCGTCGAGGCGCGCGACATGGCCAAGGGCACCAATGTTCAGGACTGGAACCAGGCCACCAACATGGTCATCACCGGCAAGGCCGGCGGCCAGATCATGGGCGACTGGGCCCAGGGTGAATTCCAGCTCGCCAACCAGAAAGCCGGCACTGATTATTCCTGCCTTCCTGGCCTTGGCCTGAGTGAATACCTGACCACGGGTGGCGACGCCTTTTATTTCCCCGTTTTGAAGGACGAGGCGAAAACCAAGGCGCAGGATGTTCTTGCCGCGACCATCGTTGATCCGAAAACGCAGGTTGCCTTCAACCTGAAGAAAGGCTCGCTGCCGATCCGCGGCGACGTCGACCTGAATGCAGCCAATGACTGCATGAAAAAGGGCCTGGCAATTCTGGCCAAGGGCAATGCGCTGACCAGCACCGACCAGCTGATTTCCGCCGATACGCAGAAACAGAAGGAAGATCTGATGGCGGAATTCTTCGCGGGCTCGATGTCGGCGGAAGACGGCCAGAAGCGTTTCGCGGACATTATCGGTTCGGCTGACTGATCGTAATCTCTTCGGATCGGGAGCGGTTCGCCGCTCCCCTTCCAACGTCCGGGCTATGCCAGGACAACAGGCAATGGCCGGAGTTTCTCGCGGCGAGCCCCGTGCTCGGCCGTTGACTGTAACGTTACAGGAGGAGGTAACATGGCAGGTCAAGCGCGCTCACGGCGGCCCAACCAGCTTTTCCGCAATCTCAATTCGAAGATTGCCTCCATTCCGATGATACTGACGGCCGTGGTGATCTTTCTTGGCGGCACGGTCTGGACGGTGGTTTATTCCTTCACCAATTCCAAGCTTCTGCCGCGGGCGAACTTCATCGGTTTCGATCAATATGAGCGGCTGTGGGCCGCGCCGCGCTGGATCGTCTCAATCCAGAATCTGGCGATTTACGGCATCCTGTCGCTAATTTTCAGCCTTGTCATCGGCTTCGTGCTGGCGGCGTTGATGGATCAGAAAATACGTTTTGAAAACGCGTTCCGCACCATCTTCCTGTATCCTTTCGCTTTGTCCTTCATCGTTACCGGCCTCGTCTGGCAGTGGCTGCTGAACCCGGAATTTGGCATCCAGTCCGTTGCCCGTTCGTTTGGCTGGGAAAGCTTCACGTTCGACCCGCTCTACAATTCCGAGATCGTTATCTATGGCATTCTGATCGCGGCGCTCTGGCAGGGCACGGGGCTCGTCATGTGCCTGATGCTGGCCGGTCTTCGTGGCATTGATGAAGACATCTGGAAGGCGACGCGCGTTGACGGCATTCCGATGTGGAAAACCTACACCCTCATCATCATACCGATGATGCGTCCCGTCTTCATCACCACGCTCGTCATCATCGCCAGCGGCATCGTCAAGGTCTACGACCTCGTGGTGGCGCAGACAAGCGGCGGGCCGGGCATCGCGTCCGAGGTCCCGGCAAAATATGTCTATGACTACATGTTCCAGGCGCAGAATCTGGGGCAGGGCTTTGCCGCCTCTACTATGATGCTCCTGACGGTTGCGATCATCATCATTCCATGGGCCTACCTTGAATTCGGAGGCAAGAAACGTGGCTAATCTCAGCACATTGAACACGGTTGTTGCCGCCAACGATGCGGTTTCCAATGAGCTCTCCGGCCCGCGCGGCAAGAAGCCAAGGAAAACCTTTTCCCGCCGCAACATCATTCTCTACGGCACATTGTTCGTGGCTGCTGCCTATTACCTGCTGCCGCTATACGTGATGGTCGTTACCTCGCTGAAGGGCATGCCGGAAATCCGGCTAGGCAACATTTTCGCACCGCCGGTGGAGATTACCTTCGAGCCTTGGGTCAAGGCTTGGGCGAATGCCTGTACAGGGCTGAATTGCGACGGGCTTTCGCGGGGCTTCTGGAACTCCGTACGCATCCTCGTGCCGTCGGTCGTCATTTCCATCATCGTCGCCTCCGTCAGTGGCTATGCCATGGCGAACTGGAAGTTCAAGGGATCGGAGTTGTTCTTCTCCATCCTCATCATCGGCGCCTTCATTCCCTATCAGGTGATGATTTATCCGATCGTTATCGTGCTTCGCGAACTGGGCATTTACGGCACACTGAGCGGCCTCGTCATCGTTCACACCATCTTCGGCATGCCGATCCTGACGCTGCTTTTCCGCAACTATTTCGCCTCGCTGCCGGAGGAACTCTTCAAGGCGGCGCGGATCGATGGTGCCAATTTCTGGCAGATTTATTTCCGCATCATGCTGCCCATGTCACTGCCGATCTTCGTGGTGGCGATGATCCTGCAGGTGACCGGCATCTGGAACGACTTCCTGTTCGGCGTGGTGTTCACGCGGCCGGAATATTACCCGATGACGGTGCAGCTCAATAACATCGTCAACTCCGTGCAGGGCGTGAAGGAATACAACGTCAACATGGCCGCAACCCTTTTGACCGGGGCCGTGCCGCTGATCGTCTATTTCCTCTCCGGCAGGCTTTTCGTCCGCGGCATTGCTGCAGGCGCAGTAAAAGGTTGAGCTATATGAACAAAAGCGTTTCCATCCGCGATCTTTCGCTGTCCTTCGGCGCCGTTACCGTGCTGAAAGACCTCAATCTCGATATTTACGACGGCGAATTTCTCGTGCTGCTCGGCTCTTCCGGCTGCGGCAAGTCGACCCTTCTCAACTGCATCGCCGGGCTTCTGGAGCCGACCGACGGACAGATATACATCAAGGACCGTAACGTTACCTGGGAAGAACCGAAGGATCGTGGCATCGGCATGGTGTTTCAGTCCTACGCGCTCTATCCGCAAATGACGGTGGAAAAGAACCTTTCCTTTGGCCTTCAGGTCGCCAAAGTGCCGAAAGAGGAGATTGACCGCCGCGTCAAAAGGGCAGCCGGCATCTTGCAGATCGAGCCGCTGCTGAAACGCAAGCCGGCCGAACTTTCCGGCGGTCAACGCCAGCGCGTGGCGATCGGCCGGGCACTGGTGCGGGATGTGGATGTCTTTCTGTTCGATGAACCGCTCTCCAACCTCGATGCCAAGCTGCGCTCGGAGCTTCGCGTCGAAATCAAGCGGCTGCACCAGTCGCTGAAGAACACCATGATCTATGTGACGCACGACCAGATCGAGGCGCTGACGCTGGCTGATCGCATCGCCATCATGAAAAGCGGCGTCATCCAGCAGCTGGCTGACCCTGTCACCATCTACAACAAGCCAAGGAACCTGTTCGTCGCAGGCTTCATCGGCTCGCCCTCGATGAATTTCCTGCGCGGCGAGCTGATCGAAAAAGACGGTAAGGTGGTCTTCACCACCAATGGCGTGACTTTCGCACTTGACGGTTATCATGCGGAAACGCCGCTTGTCGCCGGTCGCGCAGTGGTTCTGGGCGTTCGCCCCGAACATGTGCGCGTTGATGCCGATATCGTCGGCGGGGAGGTGCACGAGGCGATCGTCGATATCGAAGAGCCGATGGGCGCCGACAATCTGATCTGGCTTAAACATGCCGGGCATACCATGTCCGTGCGCGTTGGCGGCCACAGACGGTTTTCACCCGGCACCAAGGTGCGCCTTGGCCTCGACATGACCATGGCCTCGCTGTTCGACGCGCAAAGCGAGGAACGGCTCTAAAGGGCGCTGACCACTCCCACACATTCCCAAGAACCACATCTCTATGGAGGAGACAATGACAGAACTCGGTTTTCAGCTTTACAGCGCCCGTAATTTTCAACCTTTTTCCGATATTCTGAAGAAGCTCTCAGCGGCAGGTTACAAACATGTGGAAGGTTACGGCGCCATGTATGCTTCGCTGGATGAAGCCGGCCTGAAAGGTCTGCGTGCCGAACTGGACGCCAACGGCCTGACCATGCCCACCGGTCATTTCGGTCTCGATCTTCTTGAAGGCGATCCCAAAAAGGCGCTGAATATTGCCAGCGCTCTGGGTGTGGAAGCGATCTATTGCCCTTACCTGATGCCCGACCAGCGCCCTAACGATGCCGCCGGCTGGTTCGCCTTTGGCAAGCGCCTGCAGGAAGCCGGAAAGCCCTTCGTGGATGCCGGGCTGGTCTTCGGTTGGCATAACCACGACTTCGAGTTCAAGGCGCTTGCCGATGGCTCAACGCCGCAGGAGCAGATATTTGCCGGTGGCCCCGACCTGAAATGGGAGGCGGATATCGCCTGGATTATCAGGGGCAATGCCGATCCGCTCGCCTGGATCGAAAGCTACGGCAAGCGCATCAACGCCGTGCACGTGAAGGACATCGCGCCCGCAGGGGAGAATAAGGATGAAGATGGCTGGGCCGATGTCGGCCATGGCACCGTCGACTGGAAGGGCCTCGTCGCGGCGCTGAAGGCGAAATCCGCCACGAAACATTTCGTGGTCGAACACGACAACCCGAAGGACATCGATCGACTGATTACCCGTTCTATCGCGTCGTTCAAAACCTATTAACTCTCAGATTTCGGAGTTTCATCATGGCCAGAGATCTTGGCGTCGGCATCATCGGATGCGGCAATATCTCGTCTGCTTATTTTTCGCTGGCACCGCTCTTCGAGGGCATCAAGGTGCTGGCCTGCGCCGATCTCAACCGCAATGCGGCGGAACTGAGGGCGGAAGAATTCGGTGTTGTCGCGCAGTCCATTGAGGAATTGCTCGCCAACCCGGAAATCGACGTGGTGGTAAACCTCACCATCCCTGCCGCGCACTTTCCGGTGTCAAAAGCAGCCCTTCAGGCGGGCAAGCACGTCTATTCGGAAAAGCCGCTGGTGCTTTCGCTGGAGGAAGGCGAGGAGCTACGGCGCATCGCTCGCGAGAAAAATCTCTCCGTCGGCTGCGCCCCGGATACTTTCCTCGGCGGTGCGCATCAGCTTGCCCGGCAATATATCGATGACGGCAAGGTCGGCCGCATCACGTCAGGTACATGCCACGTTATGAGCCCCGGCATGGAGATGTGGCACCCCAATCCGGGCTTCTTCTTCCTCAAGGGCGGCGGGCCGATCCTCGATCTCGGTCCTTATTACGTTGCCAACCTCATCAACCTCATCGGCCCGGTAAAGCGCGTCGGCGCGTTGACAAGCATGGCCAATCCGACCCGTACGGTGACCAGCCAGCCGCTGAACGGCGAGATCATCCCTGTCGAGACCCCGACAAATATCCATGCCCTGCTGGAATTCGTGAATGGTGCGACGATCACGCTTTCGGCGAGCTGGGATGTCTGGTCGCATCGTCATGCCAATATGGAACTCTATGGCACGGAAGGCTCGATCTACGTGCCGGATCCGAATTTCTTCGGCGGTGTTGTCGAAGCCAGCGGTCGCGACAAGAATATCCAGCCGCTGGAAGACTGGGCTCACCCCTTCGGCATCGCCAATCAGGAAAGCCCGAACGGCCCGCGTGCAAATTACCGCACGGCCGGTCTTGCCGATATGGCGATTGCCATTCTGGAGGGGCGCGACGCCCGCTGCTCGCTGGATCGTTCCCTGCACGGTATCGACGTGATGACGTCGATCCTGAAGTCCGGCGAAGAGGGCCGTTTCATCGAGATGACGACGACCTGCACGCAGCCGGCCGCGCTCGGCATTGAGGAGGCGCAGGCGTTGCTGCGCTGAGGACGGAAGATCATTCCTTGAAAAGCGGTGAAGGTAACTTTGCCGCTTTTCGTGATTTCAGCTAGGGCCTTCACAAATTCCCCGCTTTGCTTTAAAGCCGCCCCTGTAATCCGGTCGCAGCCCACCCGGTCAAAACAAGGGATCCCAACTTATGAAAACCATCGTCATCTGCTCCGGCGGATTGGACTCCGTTTCGCTTGCGCATAAAATCGCCGCGGAACATGAACTTTTAGCTCTCGTCTCCTTCGATTATGGCCAGCGCCACAGGAAGGAACTGGATTTTGCCGCCGATTGCGCCAGACGGCTCGGCGTGCCGCATCATGTCATCGACATCAGAACCATCGGCGCGCATCTCACCGGTTCCGCACTGACCGACGATGTGGAGGTGCCTGATGGCCACTACGCCGAAGAGACCATGCGCTCCACCGTGGTGCCGAACCGCAATGCCATCATGCTCACCATCGCTTTCGGCCTGGCTGCCGCGCAACAGGCGGAAGCAGTGGCGATTGCCGTTCATGGCGGCGATCACTTCATCTACCCGGATTGCCGGCCGGGCTTCATTGACAGCTTCAACGCCATGCAGGCGCATGCGCTTGAAGGCTATGCTGATGTGAAACTTTTTGCGCCCTACGTCACCGTTTCCAAGGCGGCCATCGTGACCGATGGCGCGAAATATGGAACGCCCTTCGGTGAAACATGGTCCTGTTACAAGGGCGGCTTGCGTCACTGCGGCCGCTGCGGCACCTGCGTGGAGCGGCGCGAAGCCTTCCATCTTGCCGGCGTCACCGATCCGACAGACTATGAGGACCCGGATTTCTGGGTGGCCGCGACCCATGCTTTCGCGGCGCAGGAGGTGCGTTGATGTTCCGCATCACCAAGGAATTTCACTTTTCCGCCTCGCACCAGTTGAAAAGCCTGCCGTCGGATCACCAGTGCAATCGGCTGCACGGGCATAATTACATCGTCGAAGTGGAACTGTCAGGCGAAGAGCTGAACGAGCACGGTTTCGTGCGCGACTATCACGAGCTCGCACCGTTGAAGCGCTATATCGACGATCATTTTGATCATCGTCACCTGAATGATGTCCTCGGCCATGACCGGGTCACGGCGGAATGCCTGGCGAAGCATTTCTATGACTGGTGCAAGGATCGTCTGCCTGAAACTAGTGCCATCCGCGTCAGCGAAACCGCCAAGACCTGGGCAGAATACCGGCCATGACGGCGGCCCGACAAAAGAGTGCAGCGAAGGACACCACGATCCGCATCAGTGAAATCTTCGGCCCGACCATTCAGGGCGAAGGTCTGCTGATCGGTCTGCCGACGGTTTTCGTTCGCACTGGCGGCTGCGACTATCGCTGTTCCTGGTGCGATACGCTGCACGCGGTCGATAGCGATTATCGCGACACGTGGAAACCGATGCCGGTCGATGCAATCTGGCAGGAGGTGCGGCGGCTTTCCGGTGGGGTACCGCTGACGGTCTCGCTGTCTGGCGGCAATCCGGCCATCCAGCCGCTTGGGTCGCTGATCGCAAAAGGGCACGTTGAAGGCTATCGTTTCGCGCTGGAAACGCAGGGCAGTATCGCCAAAAACTGGTTTGCCGATCTCGACCATCTGGTTCTGAGCCCCAAGCCGCCATCGAGCGGCATGGGAACGGACTGGCAGGCTTTCGAAGACTGTCTTGCCGCTGCCGGCGAGGGGCCGCAGGTGGCCCTGAAGATCGTGGTCTTTGACGATGCGGATTACGCCTATGCCAAAGCGGCATCCGCGCGTTTCCCGTATTTGCCGGTTTACCTCCAGCCCGGCAACCACACCCCGCCGCCGCCGGATGATGACGATGCGCGTGTCGATATCGATGGTGTAATGGAGCGGATGTTGTGGCTGGTGGATAAGGTTAGCGAAGATCGCTGGTTTTCCGCCCGCGTGCTGCCGCAGCTGCATGTGTTGTTATGGGGGAACAAGCGCGGGGTGTGAAGTTGCGCGGGAGTGAAATTCCACGCTTTAGTTTGCATCCTCAAGAAGCGCACAATGTATTGAGCGAGTGTAAGCCGCTTGTTTCTTCTCCCCGAGGGGGAGACGTCCGCGGCAGCGGGATGAGGGCGCGAGCTCTCCGAAATCCGGCAATGTTGCCCCCTCATCCGACCCTTCGGGCCACCTTCTCCCCTCGGGGAGAAGAAACCTGCGGCAAAGTGATGCCGCAGGTTGTTCTCTCACATCAAGCCGAAACGGCCAACTCGCGTCTCTCCCGATCCGCAATGATCGACAGATCGAGTACCTTCTGCAGATTGGCGGCGTGGCGGAAGTCGGGATCGGCGACGCCGCCTTCCATCACGGCCTTGGCGAATTTTTCGTAGTTCGTCGGCACGGGATCGACATCGATCGTCTTCCAGATCGCCTTTTCCACATCCTCGCCGATGCAGGCACGCAGGCTGGAATAGTCGGGCGTGTGAATGACTTCGAGTGCGCCCTTGTCGCCGTGGATGCGCAAACGAAGTTCGTTGAGGTGGCCCGTCGCCCAGCGGCTGGCATGAATGACGCCCATGGCGCCGTTTTCCAGTTCGGCCGTCATGGTGAAGCTGTCATTTGCATCCAGATCGTAAGCGCCGATCTTGTTGCCCTCATATTTGTCGAAGGTCTTCAGCCGAGTGAAGATTCGTTGCACATCGCTGCCTGCGCCATAAGAGGCGAAGTCAAGTATGTGGATGCCGACATCACCCAGCACGCCGTTCGAGCCATGCTTGGTGGAAAGCCGCCACAACCACTTGCTCTCCGTCATCCAGTCGCCCCAGGCCTTGGAAACGAGCCAGCTCTGGAGATAGGAGGCTTCCAGATGGCGAACCTTGCCGATCTTGCCGGCCAGCACCATCTCGCGCGCCGCCTGCAAGGGGGCGACGTTGCGATAGGTGAGATTGACCATGGCAACGAGGCCGGCCTTTTCGGCCGCGTCGGCCATTTCGGCGGCATTCGCGTAGTTTTCCGCCAGCGGTTTTTCGCAGAAAACGTGCTTGCCCGCCGCAAGCAGCTTCAGGCTCGTGGGGTGATGGATGGCATCGGGTGTGACATTCGCCGCCGCATCGAATTCACCCCAGGCAATGGCGTCATCCAGCGAAGTGAAAGAGAGCGGGATGTTATGGCGCAGCGCAAAGGCCCGTGCCACCACGTCGTCCACATCCACCGCCGCAACCAGTTCGACGCCGGGGATCTGAGAGAAATATGTGGCATGGTTGTTGGCCATGCCACCGGTTCCGAGAATGAGAAGTCTCATGCCAGTATCTCCAAGCCCTTACCTGTAACCTGCTTCGCCTGCCTTATGCAGCTTGGGACCACGTTCTTCGATAGGCTCGAGCGCCTTATCGACGGGAACATTCGGCGCGTCGTGAATACTCTTCAGAGCGCCGACCGGATTATAGGCCCATTTTACAGAATTGCTGATGACCTTCTGCACATTGGCGTCGTGATAGGTCGGATAAGTTTCATGGCCAGGGCGGAAATAGAAGATACTGCCGGCACCACGACGCCAGGTGAGACCCGAACGGAAAACCTCACCGCCCTGGAACCAGGAGATGAAGACGGTCTCGAGCGGCTCCGGTACGGAAAACTGCTCGCCATACATCTCCTCGTTTTCCAGCTCGAAATGCTCGGGCAGGCCGGCGGCGATCGGGTGGCGGGGATTGATGGTCCACAGGCGTTCGCGTTCGCCCGCCTCGCGCCATTTCAACGCGCACGGCGTACCCATCAGGCGCTTGAACGGCTTGGAGAAGTGGCCGGAATGCAGGACGATCAGGCCCATGCCTTCCCAGACGCGCTTGGCGACGCGCTCCACAATGTCATCCTGAACTGCGCCGTGGTCCTTGTGGCCCCACCAGACGAGAACGTCGGTCTTGTCGAGGCGCTCCTGTGAAAGGCCGTGCTCCGGCTCCTGCAGCGTGGCGGTGGTGGCGTTAATCTCGGGATTTTGGTTCAGCGCATCGGCGATGGTGTTGTGCATGCCGTTTGGATAGATCGAACGCACCGTCTCATTGATGTGTTCGTGAATATTTTCGCCCCATACAACGGTGTTGATGGTCATTCTCATGCTCCTTGGTGAAAGCCGGCTACTTGGGTTGTCCCGGCGGAAGTTAGGTTCAGGCGGCGCCGCGAGCAGGGTTGCGGGCAATGGCCCGGCCCTCGGCGTCAAAACGGTGGATCTGCGCCGTATCCGGCACGATGGTGATACGCTCGCCCGCCTTGCGGCCGGTCACGCCCTCTTCACGTACGACAACGGGCTCGCCGGCGCCGATCTCGACATAGATGTAGCTGTCCGATCCGAGCATTTCCGAATGCACGATTTCTCCACTCCAACCGCTGCCGTCGCTGGCGATGGTGATGTGTTCCGGCCGGACACCGATCGTTTTTGCGCCTTTTGATTCCGCATACTTGCCTGCCAGGAAGTTCATCTTCGGCGAGCCGATGAAGCCGGCGACGAAGGTGTTGACAGGACTTTCGTAAAGCTCGAGCGGCGTGCCGATCTGCTCGACCCGACCGTCGCGCAGGACGCAGATGCGGTCGGCGAGTGTCATCGCCTCCACCTGATCGTGGGTGACGTAGATCATCGTCGTGTCATGCATCGAGCGATGCAGCTTGGCGATCTCGAGACGCGTGGCCACGCGCAGCGCCGCATCGAGGTTGGAGAGCGGCTCGTCAAACAGGAAGACCTTCGGATCGCGCACGATGGCGCGGCCGATGGCGACACGCTGGCGCTGGCCGCCAGAAAGCTGCTTCGGCAGGCGCTCCAGATAGGGCGTGAGCTGCAGCATCTCCGCTGCCGCTTCGACGCGCTTCTTGCGCTGTTCTTTGTCTGCGCCAGACAACTTCATGCCGAAAGCCATGTTTTCGAACACGGTCATGTGCGGATATAGCGCATAGGACTGGAAGACCATGGCGACGCCGCGTTTGGCGGGCGGCAGGCGGTTTACTGTCTCACCGTCGAAGGAGAGCGTGCCGCCGGTGATTTCTTCCAGCCCGCATATGAGGCGTAGCAGCGTGGACTTGCCACAGCCTGAAGGGCCGACAAAAACCATGAATTCGCCGGAGCGGATATCCATGTCGATGCCCTTGATGACATCGAAGGCGCCAAAGGATTTGCGAAGATCGCGCAATTGAATGGTGGTCATGATGTTTCTCCTAGCCTTTGACGCCGCCGGCCGTGAGGCCGGAGATGATGCGTCGCTGGAAGATCAGAACGAGGACGACGAGGGGCGCGGTAACGATGACGGACGCGGCCATGATCGTTCCCCAGGGAATTTCGAACTGTGAGCCGCCCGACAGCAGCGCGATGGCGACCGGCACCGTGCGCTGCTCGTTCGATGAGGTGAAAGTGAGCGCGAAGAGGAACTCGTTCCATGCCGCGATGAAGGCGAGGAGCCCCGTCGTGACGAGCGCCGGCCACATCAAAGGCATGAACACCTGTGTGATGATGACCCAGGGCGATGCGCCGTCAACGATGGCTG
This sequence comes from Agrobacterium sp. MS2, assembly GCF_003261015.1. Taxonomy (NCBI): domain Bacteria; kingdom Pseudomonadati; phylum Pseudomonadota; class Alphaproteobacteria; order Hyphomicrobiales; family Rhizobiaceae; genus Agrobacterium; species Agrobacterium sp. MS2. The sequence continues at coordinate 292,911 of NZ_QLNF01000056.1, forward strand.
CTTCCTCGATTTCGATCGGCAGGTCGCGCATGAAGGTTGTCAGGACCCAAACCGTGAAAGGCAGGGTGAAGATCATATAAGAAAAGATCAGCGCCAAGGGCGTGTTGAAGATGCCCGCCCAGCGGATCAGTTCAAACAGGCCGGCGAGAACGGCAATCTGCGGGAACATCGAAACCGACAGAATGGTGAGCAGCAGCAACGCGCGGCCCCGGAAGCGGACGCGAGCAAGCGCATAGGACGCGGTGACCGCCAGAAACAGCGACAGGATGACGACGGATGATGCAACAAGCAACGAATTGCCGAGATTGCGCAGGAACGTGCCGTTGCCAATGACGAAACTGTAATTGGTGAGCGAAAATTCGCGCGGCCAGTAATTAACCTGGAACAACGCCGAGCCCGATTTCAGACTGGTCAGGATCGCATAATAAAACGGGAATACCGAAATCACCATGATGACGGCGACCAGCGCATAAAAGGCGGTGGTCTTCAGGATGCTGGGCAAGGTCATCGCTGGGCTCCATCGGTGTTGACACGCCCGAGCCACATATAGATGACCGTGATCGAGGCGATGATGAGGAACAGCATGGTGGAGGCAGCGGCGCCATAGGCGAACTTGTCGAAATCGAACAGATTCTCGCGCGCCAGCACCGACATGGTGCGGGTCTGGGCATTATTCGGCGTCAGGATGTAGATGAGGTCGAAAACGCGCATCGCATCCAGCATACGGAAGATGACGGCGACCATCAGGGCAGGACGGATCATCGGCAGGGTAACGCGGAAGAACACCTTCACGGGGTGGATGCCATCCACCTTGGCCGCTTCATACATGTCCTTCGGCACCATTTGCAGACCGGCGAGAATGAGCAGCGCCATGAAGGGCGTGGTCTTCCAGATGTCGACGATAAGCACGGCGATCATCGCGGTCTCGGGGTTGGCGGTCCAGGCGATCTTGTTGGAGATCAGGCCTAGATTAAGGAACAGGTCATTCAAGATGCCGAACTGGTCGTTCAGCATCCACGCCCACATTTGCGCAGAGACGATGGTGGGAATGGCCCATGGCACAAGAATGGCAGCGCGCACGAGGCCGCGTCCCTTGAATTCGGCATTCAGCACCAGAGCGACGATGAGGCCGAGCACCGTTTCGAGGCTGACCGAGACGATGGTGAATTTCAGCGTGTTGAGAACCGCCCCCCACCATGCGGGGTCGGCAAGCAGGCCTCGATAGATCGTGCGGCCGCTGCTGAGCGTGATCCAGGTGAGATAGTTCTTGAGGCCGACGAATTGTGCTCCCTCCAGATTGGTGAGCGAGGCGTCGGTGAGGCTGAACCACACGGTGCGCACGAGCGGCCAGCCCGCCACCAGCGCCAGCACGAGAAATGTGGGGGCAAGGAACAGCCAGGCGGATTTCAAGCGTTCTGACTGTAGATCGGAACCTGTGCCGGATGCCGTGACCGGTCTTTGAAGGGCGATGTCGTTCATGGGGATATCTCGCGGTTGGGGCGCGGGAGACGATCAGGCGAGACCGTTCCCGCGCGGGCCGGATTACCAGCCGTTGCCTTTGAGATCGGTCAGTTCAACCTCGAGAAGCTCAAGATTTTCAGCGGCCGTGCCGTTGCCGGAGAGCGTGTTGTGGACCGCACCCCAGAACTTGGCCGAAACCTCGTTATATTTCACCTTGGCCGAGGCGGAAGGACGCGGGACGGCGGTCTGGAAGATCGGCTTCCATGTCGGCATGAAGGGCTGCGCGGCCGCAACATCCTTGTCGTCGTAAAGCGAAGCGATCGTCGGCATGTTGGAAAGCTGAACGGCGCGCATCTTCTGGGTTTCCTTGGATGCGATAAACTTCACGAGCTCAATGGCAGCTTCCTGGTTGGCTGAATATTTGGATACGGCGAGATTCCAGCCGCCGAGCGTTGAGGCCGGTGCCTCGCCCTCGGCGCCAGCCGGGAGCGGTGTTACGCCGAACTTGCCCTTGATGGCGCTGTCGTCGCCATTGCCGAGCGCGTAGGCGTAGGGCCAATTGCGCATGAAGACGGAGTTGCCGGTTTGCCAGACGCCGCGCGCTTCCTCTTCCTTGTAGGCAAGCACGCCCTGCGGCGCGATAGTGCCGACCCATCCCTTGGCAATTTCGATGGCGGCAGCAGCCTTTTCATTGTTGACGGAGATATCGCCATTGCTTTCGACAATATGGCCGCCGCCGGCGGAAGCAATCCATTCCAGGGCATTGCAGGTGAGGCCTTCATAGGCGCTGCCCTGGAAGACAAAACCCCAGAGGTCCTTCTGGCCCGCTTCACGCTCCTTGTCCTGGATTTCCTTCGCGGTTTCGCTCAGCTCCTTCCAGGTTTTCGGCGGTTGCTTGCCGTATTTTTCGAGCAGGTCCTTGCGATAGAACAACGCGGGCGCGTCTGTGAACATCGGCATGGCGACGAGTTTGCCGTCCACGGTTTGCGATGCGACGATGGAGGGGAAATGATCTCCGATGACATCCTTGGTCGCCGCGGTCAGGTCCACGAACTGGTCGGCAAGCTGCGGCGCCCAGATAACGTCCGTCTGGTAGACATCGACGTCCTTGTTACCCGCGGCAAGCCACAGCCGGTACTGGCTGAACTGCTCGCTGGAGGATGATGGCATGGTGACGAGATTGACCTTGTGGCCGGTTTGTTTTTCGAAAGCCGCAATGCGTTCTTTGAAGAATGCGACGTTCTTGCCGGTGGAATTGGCGGCGATGGAAATCTCGGCCGCCTGCGCGGAAACGGCGGCGGAAAGTACGCTGCCGCACAGGAACAAAGTCTTCATGGAAATATTCATTGTCAAACTCCTCCGTTGACGCTCCCGATTGTCCTCAAAATTGAAAGCGTTTTTGACTAAAAGGAAGCTCGCAAAAGCCGGGCAATCTGTCAATACTCTTTCTAAACGAGCGAAAATCGGGCGTTTTTGCCTGCAAATTTTCACTATTTGCCTTTCAAGATGATGGACTGTAAGGTTTCAGGTGGGAAGAAATTGAAATCGTTTTCAATTTTTGTCGACTTGAAAAATCCGCAGCGGCGACGCATGCAGGGGCGAATTGGCAAAAAAACATGAAGCTCAAGGAATTCGCAGAAAAGGTTGGCCTGTCGCCCACCACCGTTAGCAGAGCGCTGGGCGGCTATCCCGAAGTGCGTGAGGAAACGCGTCAGCGGGTCATGGAGGCTGCGCTCAAATACGGGTATTTGCCGAATGCCAATGCCGTGCGGCTGGCAACCGGCAGGGCCGGCGCCATCGGTGTCGTTATGGGCCGGTCGGGCGGAGGACATTTCTTTTCGGAATTCATGGGCGGCATGGCCACCCGGCTGGAACGGGAGGAGACCGACATTCTCGTCAGCGTGACAGTTGACAACAATCTCGATGAGGAGCTGGCTATTTTCAGCCGGCTGGCGGCGAGCGGTCGTGTGGATGGCATTATCGTGCACTCACCGCGTCCGGAGGATGAGCGTATCGCGCTGCTCAACCGGCTCGGCGTACCCTTCATCGTGCACGGGCGCTCAAAGACACCCTTCGAACATGCCTGGCTCGATATCGACAACCATGATGTGACCTATCGCCCGACGATCCATTTTCTCGAGCGCGGCCACCGTCGTATAGCCCTCATCAATGGGCCGGTCGGACGAACCTTCGTACGGGATCGTGAACAGGGTTTCCGCGAGGCGCTGGCTACCCACGGCATTACGCCCGATCCGCGCTTCATGATGAATGAGCACTTCAGCGAAGAGACCGCGTTCCGCTTCGCCCGTTCGCTGCTGGAGCAGACACCGCGCCCGACAGCCTTTGTTGCGGGTGCCATGATGACGGCACAGGGCGTCTACCGTGCTGCGACCCAGATGGGGCTGACAATCGGCAAGGATGTTTCCGTCATCGCCCATGACGATGTGTTTCCTTACCTCACGCCTGAAAGCATGATGCCGCCGCTTTCCACCACCCGCTCGCCCATGCGCATGGCAGGAATAAGGGTGACAGACCTTCTTCTGCAGATCATCGGCGGTCGCCCCGTCCGCGAGGTTCAGGAACTGTGGCCTGTGGAGCTGATTTTGCGAGAATCGGTCGGCCCTGCCTGAGCTTTGGGCCATAGCTCACTGATTCCACTCCATTTTGTGAACGCCGATTGAGAACGTTCGCCTTTAGTCATCTATACGACAGCATCGTCTCATGTATAATCGGAAGGGTATCGGGTTCATGGAACAGAGACCCGGACCGGCGCGTTGAGGGACGTGTCGATGGAGGACGATGGATGTTTGAATTTCTAAAACCGCAACAGCAGCCTGTAATCGATGACGTCGAGGCGACCGGCACCTATGCCGATGCGTTGCTCAACGTAACGAGCCCGGAATTGACACGTTCCACGGCGCGCGAACACGGGCATGAAGCCCATTCACGCGATTATTGTGAAAATCGCGACATTTCCCGTAGCGCTCTCGGTTTTGCCTGAGCGATCACAAAATCTTCCTCGACAAAACGGAACGGACGGACCGCGCCTGCGTTTCCTTCCTACGACCCGCAGGGCGGCGCAACTTGATCCAGAGGACCTTCCCGGCTTTATGACCGATGGGCGAACTGGGTGTTGCGCCGTCTGAGTGGCGGCGTTGCAACGCAGTGTCGCGATAGATCAAGAGCAGCGACTTCCGTGAGGTCCGCCGCGCTGACATCAGGAGACCGCAATGACGACAATTCCGGTTGAGCCCTATCCGGAACCGCCGATGCCGGTTCCACCCCAGCCCGACATCCCCCCGATCAAAGAGCCGGAGCCCGATCGTTTGCCGGACGAGGTGCCCACACCCAATCCCGACGAAAACGACGAGCCCCCGAAGGTGTTTTAGGCCGGATCGGGTGACTCGAATTTTTTGCTCACAAAAGGTGAGTGCGCGAGTCCGAAACGCCAGGGATAATCGATCGCTCGGCTGATGCCGATCCGCCTGCCGATGCTGACGGCGGTTGCCGTTTTCGGCAGCTGCAGGAAAAAAGGTGGCGCCTCGAGCGCGGCGCCGTCCATTTCTCCCGTGATGGCCATTGCCTGGCAAAGCCTTCCCGGGCCGGAGCATAGGAGTCTGAGTTTGTCAGTTCCCCGTCGCAGTTTCATCATGTCGATACCGGCTCGCGGTTCGATCGCGCGAAGAAGAACGGCTGAACCCGGGGAACAGACGAAGTTGGCGCACCAGTGAATGCCGTAGGACCGGTAGACGTAGAGACGTCCGGCCGGCCCAAACATTGCCCGGTTGCGCGGGGTTTTCCCATTGAAACTGTGCGACGCCGGATCATCTGGATGATAAGCTTCGGTCTCGACGATGACGCCGCCGGTATTGCCGACGCGAAATTCCGCTCCGATGAGCGCGCGGGCGACATCCACTGCGTCGCGAAGGAAAAAACTCTTGTCCATTTCCGGACCAAAGACCTGATTCATCGGAACCCCTTCCACGTTATGTCGTTCTGAAGTGAGCTTTTACTCATTTCCCGCATCGGCCTTGTCGATGAATTCCAGCCGGAGGGCATGTCATGCAACTTTCGACGACTTATGTAAAACGCAATGACGGATCTATCTCCGTCGAGTTTGCCGGCAGCGACGGCGATCACGTTTCGGTTCGCCTTGCCGATGGCCTGGAAGGGATCGACGACGCGGAAGCGATTAAACGGGCGAGCGCCGTGATGGTCCAACTCACCGCATTTGGAACGCGCCAGGGTGCCGACGCACCCTCGCAATTTTCCCGCCTTGGAACGGCTCAGAATGATGGAACGCGCGAGCAGGGTGAGCGCGTGCAGGCGAGCGCCCGGACCGCGAGGGACCGTGACGTTCTGGAGGAGGAGCTTGAAGAGGGGCTGGAGGACAGCTTTCCGGCCAGTGATCCCGTCTCGGCGACCGTTACCTCCATCGCCTCGCGAAAAGGGGGGCTGTGACATTGACTGTTCGTAAAGTCGCTCTCGTGACTGGGGCCGGTTCAGGTATCGGGCGCGCCGCCGCCCTTCATCTCTCTACCCAGGGTTTTTCGCTCGGGCTGCTCGGGCGCACGCAATCCGAACTGGAGGACGTTGCCGACGACATTACCGCCCGTTCCGGCGCCTCGAAAATTCTCATCGCCGACGTGTCGGATGAGGAGGCCATGCGGAGCGCCGTTGCAGCGCTGGTGGAGGATTTTGGCCGCCTTGACGTCGTGGTGGCCAATGCTGGCGTCAACGGTGTCTGGGCGCCTATCGATGAACTCAAACCCTCGGAGTGGGACGACACGATACGCATCAATCTCCGCGGCACCTATCTCACGGTTCATGCCAGCGTGCCACATCTGAAGGCGGCAGGCGGCGGTTCCATCGTCATTGTCTCCTCGATCAACGGCACGCGCACCTTCACTTCGCCCGGCGCGACCGCCTATTCGGTCACAAAGGCAGGGCAGCTTGCCATGGCACAGCAACTGGCGCTGGAGCTTGGGCGGCACCGCATCCGCGTCAACGCAGTGTGCCCGGGTGCGATCAAAACGGCAATCGACGAGAATACGAAGATACGCGCACGGGAAAAAACCGAGGTGCCGGTTCGCTTCCCCGCGGGAGATATTCCGGTGACGGGCGGTGTGGCGGGAACGAGCGAGGATGTCGCCGAGCTGATCGGTTTTCTCGCCTCCGATGCGTCCCGCCACGTGACCGGCACACCGGTCTGGATCGACGGCGGCCAGGGGCTTCTTCGCTAGATGCTTCTCCGGCGTCATGCCCGGAGACCATCACGGGCTTGTGTCCCTATGATTAACGAAAGGGTAACGTCTGTTCACGAGACTTTGTCCATGGATGAGGTTGCCGTGTTGTGGCCACCTTCGATAGTTAAGCGTCTGCCGGAAAGGCGGGCAAATCAGGCGGGCAGAAATATCCATGGGTATGCAGGCTGTGCTGAACTTCGCGGTGGCGGGGTTGCGGCAAAAGTTCAAGACGGGGGCAAGACTGGCTGCGGTCATCGCGATCGGCGGTAGCCTTGCCGCGTGCACCTCAATGGGTCTCGACAGCGTGAAAAAAGACCCGCCGAAGCTGTCGTCCAAGATGATGGCGCAGATGTCAGCCAAAAGCATGCGTCCGGAAAGCCCGGTTCTCGTTCGCATCTTCAAGCAGGAGAGCGAGCTCGAGGTCTGGAAGATCGACAAGACCGGCAATTATGCGTTGCTGAAGACATATCCCATGTGTCGCTGGTCCGGAAAACTCGGGCCGAAGATGAAAACGGGAGACCGTCAGGCGCCGGAGGGTTTTTATCATGTCTCGGCCGGCATGTTGAACCCGAATTCGCAATATTACGTCTCATTCAATCTCGGTTACCCCAACCGGCTGGAATCCGCGCTCGGCTATACCGGCGAGGCGCTGATGGTGCACGGCGCCTGTTCGTCTTCCGGCTGCTACGCGATGACAGACGCGCAGGTGGGTGAGATCTATGCCATTGTCGCGCGTGCGCTGCAGGGTGGGCAGGACCGCTTCCAGGTCCAGGCCTATCCCTTCCGCATGACCGCAAGGAACATGGTGGCGCACCGGAACGACCCCAACATGCCCTTCTGGAAGACGCTGAAGGAAGGTTACGATTATTTCGAGGTGACGCGCCGCCAGCCCAAGGTCTCCGTCTGTGGCCGCCGTTATGTCTTCAATAGTGAATTTGCCGAAGGCGAGCCTGCCGATCCGCTGGCAGCATGCCCGCCGGCCGTCAACCAGAATGACCCGCTGGTGGCATCGAGGCTGGCCGAGGAGCAACAAAAACTTGCCGCGGCGATGAGCGAGGGAACTTCCGCCCCCCTCAGCGCGTATGTAGACGGCGGCATGCATCCGAGCTTCCGGGCCATACTGAAATCGAGCGGCGCCAAGGCAATGGCATCGCAGGTTTCCGGCACGAAGTACCCTATAAGCCGCCCCGAGGCGGCGCTGGCAGATCCCTTTGCCAGTGTGAGATGACGTAAATGAGGTTTTTCAATTGAATGAGACGATGACGACCCGGCGGGGTTTCCTGCTTGGAGCAGGCGGTTTGGCACTGGCCGGACTTGCGGGTTGCAACACCACGGCACGTGAAACTGCGAGGCCGGCCGCTCCGGCGGAAGATCCGATGTACGCGCTGATGTACGGTCCGAAACCGGACGAGCAGTTCCCGCTGCCGGAAATTCCCTATAAGCGCATTCCGCGCCAGTTCCTGCGGCAGATGGTGGCGAACCCGACCGGCGAGCGTCCCGGCGTGATCGTGGTCGATACTGCCAACCATTTCCTTTATCTGACCTATGAAAACGGGCAGGCCATGCGTTACGGCGTGGGTCTTGGCCGCGCAGGCTTCGAGTGGTCGGGCCGCGGCGTCATTCAGTACAAGCGGCAATGGCCGCGCTGGACACCGCCAGACGAAATGATCGCCCGTCAGCCGGAGCTGGAGCCTTATAGCAGCCGCAATGGCGGCATGGAGCCGGGCCTCAAGAATCCGCTCGGTGCGCGTGCACTGTACATCTTCAAAGATGGCAAGGACACGATCTATCGTCTGCACGGCTCGCCCGAATGGTGGACAATTGGCAAATCCGTGTCTTCAGGCTGCGTTCGCCTGCTGAACCAGGACATAATCGATCTCTACAATCGCGTGCCAGATGGGACGCCGATTGTGGTGACAGCGCTCGGTCCCGCACAGCAGGGTGTGCCGATTGGTCAGGAAGGCGTGCCTGTCGCGCAATATGGCAATGGCGCGGTCGGTGACGGTTTGTCACAGCCGATGCAGACCTACTGACCTAAGAGAGAGGTGGGGCCGCCGGCAACGGCGGCTCAACCGCGTGGGGCGGTCCGCTGTCGGTATCATTCATGGCGTTGTACCTCCCAGGTAAACGACGCAGCACGTTACCGGTGCCCCGCCGGAACAGCGGGGCTTAGCCAGGGAATGTGTTCTGGCACAGCCCTCTAGCCGACTGCGCGGCTCATGGGCAACATTTCATCGAAATGGACCGGACCGGCCATAACCAGCGGCATGCTCGCCTCAAGGCAGGCGGAGATGAATGCTTCCCGTGCCACTTCCGCGGCTTCGAGCCTGGACAGCGCGGCGCGGCATTTTTGCACGGCGCGCTTATAGCGTTCACCACGGCGAAGCGGCCATTCGTTTTCCAGAAAATCCAGGGCGTCGTAAACGCTGAGAAACGATCTCTCAAGGCCGCATTGCATGCGCACCCGAACAGGCGCTCTAAACAAAACTTCCGGGCTGTTCATCTTTACCTCCAATCTTAAACAACCAGATCAAGAAGCCTGAAAAATATTGGAGCGGCGGCGCCCCGGATCAAGATCGGAAACACAAATTTTCGCTGCGCCGATAAGCGTCGGCACCTAGCATTGTTCTTTATCCTCCCTATGCGGACAGCGCTTCATCATTTTGTCGATGGCCGCCCTATCACCTGCAAACCGTTCAAACAGTTCTGCCGCCTGCACCAAGCCCGACGCATGTACTTCCTGAATCTGTTCGATAGTGTAGTTTAGGGTGTTCGCATCGTTCATTTTTCAGCCGTCCTTCTTGCGACGAACGCGCGGAGGATTGTGAAGTTCTGCTGCCGGGATCCTGCCTGAAGAATTTCGCCGGCGCGCCGCCTGATCAAATCGCACGTCCGGGTGCGAGCCTAGCCGTGTCGCGCCAGCTTCTCCCTCACACAAAGATCACCAGCAGCCATCTATCGTCAGTTTTTGTCGAGGCCCTGGGCCATTTCCAGATGATGCTGGAGCGCCGGTAAAGTTTTTGCCGCCCACGCCTTAAGCTCCGGATTATCGCCGCCCTCGGCGTAGCGCTTGAAAAGATCAACGGCGTCTTCATGCGCATCGACCTGATCATCGATATATTCTTCGTTGAACTCGTTGGCGTCGAGTTTTGCGAGGTCGTCTACTTCTTCCTTGTGATCATCTGTCAGAGCGGTGACCGGTGTCCCGTTCACCTTGCCGCCGGATAACAGGGTTTTCAGTTCCGAACTGGTTTTCTCATGCTCGGTGATCATTTGCTGCGCAAAGGCTTTGGTTTCCTCGTTCCCTTTGGTGAGGGCGAGTTTGCTTGATTCAATTTCGAAGATATCGCTTGCCGAGGCCTGCAAGATGAAATCCTCGGTTTTTGGCGCGACGCCAAGTGCGGAATTGACGCCGGTGGATTCCGTCGCGGATTGCGCCAAAGCAGTTCCGGCGACGAGTGCGAACGCGAGGGAAAAAATGGTCTTCATTGTTGAGCCTCCTGATGGTTGAGGCACCACCAACCGTGATGGGCAAGAAATGTTCCTCGGGGTGAAAGAAAAGCCAGCTTGAACGGCGTTGCCGGTTGCCGGAGTTGACGCATCGCCTCGGGATAATGTCCATGCGAGGGGGGCACTCTGTACGGGCCAGAATTCAGGGGTCGACTTCGATCCGAATGATGCTATGGTTCATACATTGCTACCAACCGAATTCGTAGGCGGTGGCAACGGAGGGTTACTATGTGCTCCCGCCTGCTTTTTGCGGAGATGCACATATGTTGCATCCGTCAAATTTCGAATATTGTCTGCTACGACGAATTCTCGTTCGTTGGGCCGCCCGTTTCACATCAGATGAGACGTTGCAGGCCAAACTCGTGGAAAAGACGATACGCAAAACTCTTCAGGATTTTCTGCTGAAGGATGATGGTGCAGCCATCGACCTCGAGTTGCTCGCGACGATGCGCCGGTTGGCGTTATGCGAGTTTGGTGTGAAAAGAGATCAGCAAAATCAGGCGCCGCCGGTTGACGTGGCCGAAGGACGCGGCGCATCTCCGCAATAGCGGTATCTCCGCAGTGATATCTCTCCGACTGCGCCATAGGGCGGAACGGAGAACGGTGGCCGGATAACGGCAGTTGGCCGCAATTTTCTTTCTTTTCCGTTGTCGGGAATGTTTTTTCCTTTCCGCGACGCAATAGAGCGGTTATTTCCGCGTCAGAAAACGCGCACCTTGCTAGATGTGCGCAGCTATTGACATGACCCGGGCCCTTTGATGACGACTGACGTTCCCTGCGCATTGGCGGTTGACGATATCCACAAGAGCTTTGGTTCTCACGAGGTTCTGAAAGGTATTTCGCTCAAGGCGCACAAAGGGGATGTCATTTCCGTCATTGGCTCCTCAGGCTCCGGCAAGAGCACCTTCCTCAGATGCATCAATTTCCTCGAAGTTCCGGATCGTGGCCGCGTGATCGTGAATGGCGAGGAAGTGGCCGTGAAGTACGGTCGGGACGGCAATGCCATGCCGCAGAGCTGGCGCCAGGTGGAGCGTTTGCGCACCGGTCTTGGCATGGTCTTTCAGAATTTCAATCTATGGGCCCACCGCACTGTACTTGAGAACATCATAGAAGCCCCGGTGCATGTGATGGGCGTGAAACGTGCGGAAGCCATCGAGAAGGCTGAAGCACTGCTGCACAAGGTCGGGCTTTACGCGAAGAAGGATGCTTATCCGGCGTTCCTGTCCGGCGGTCAGCAGCAGAGGGCAGCCATAGCCCGCGCGCTCTGCGTGGAGCCGGCGGTGATGTTGTTCGACGAACCCACCTCGGCACTGGACCCGGAGCTGGTCGGCGAGGTGTTGAAGGTGATCCGTGATCTCGCCGAGGAAGGCCGCACCATGCTTCTGGTGACACATGAGATGCGTTTTGCGCGCGATGTGTCGAGCCATGTCATGTTCCTGCATCAAGGCCGCGTGGAAGAAGAAGGACCGCCGGAACGGGTCTTCGGCAATCCTCTGAGTGCAAGGTGCCGGGAATTCACCGGCGCGCTCGCGAGCTGATTTTTTCGTAACAGGAGATTTAAATGAAATTCTTCGCCTCAATGCTGGCCGGTGCGGCTTTCGCGCTGTCCGCTTTCTCCGCCAGCGCAGACGTCCGCTTCGGCGTCATGAACGAAAGCTATCCGCCTTTCTTCGCGCAGGACGCCAGCGGCAAGTGGCAGGGCTGGGAAATCGACCTGATGGATGCCGTCTGCGCCGAGATGAAGGAGAAATGCTCCATCGTCGCGCTATCCTGGGACGGTCTCATTCCCGCGCTTGAGAGCAAGAAATTCGATGTGATCTGGTCTTCCATGTCCAACACGCAGGAGCGCCAGAAGGTGATTGGCTTCACCGACAAATATTACAATACCCCGAGCAAGCTGATCGGGGCCAAGGACGGAAAGCCGGGGGCAACGGCTGAAGACGTGAAAGGCAAGACCATCGGTATCCAGGTCGCCACCATTCAGTCTGCCTATTATGCAAAGTATTTCAAGGATGTAGCCGACGAAAAAACCTACCAGACGCTGGATGAGGCGTTTCAGGATCTGGCTGCGGGTCGTATCGATTACGTCTTTGGTGACTCACTTGTTCTCGACACGTTCCTGAAAAGCGATGCCGGCAAGGATTGCTGCGCGGATGCCGGCAATGTTGCTGACGACCCGGAAATCCTCGGACTTGGCGTTTCAGGTGGCGTACGCAAGGACGACAACGAACTGAAGCAGAAGCTGAACGCCGCCATCGCCGCCGTCCGCGCCAGCGGCAAATATGATGAGATCACCAGGAAGTACTTCAGCTTCGATATCTACGGCGCGAAGTAATCCGGGTCGGGTTCGGCAGATGGCAAGCCTGGATACAATGTTGCAGCTTCTGTCACCCTATCCTCCGGGATGGGGTGGTACCCTGTTGACGGGTGCTGCAGCGACGCTTGCCATCTCGGCCGGGGCCTATCTCATCGGCATCGTCATCGGCATGGCGGGCGCCTTGGGCAAGCTTTCGGGCAACCGCGGGCTCGAAACCGTCCTCAATCTCTACACCACGCTCATCCGCTCCGTGCCGGAACTGATCCTGATTGTAGGGCTTTATTATGCCGGAACCGACGGGCTCAATCGCCTGCTGCAGCTGGCCGGATTGCCGGTGCTCGAGGTCAACGGCTTCATAGCAGCAGTGGCGGTTCTGGGCTTCGTGCAGGGCGCTTACATGACGGAAGTGCTGCGCGGGGCGATAATGGCGATCCCCAACGGCCAGATCGAAGCGGCGAGGGCTTTCGGCATGTCTCCCCTCCTGCGGTTTCGCCGTGTCGTTCTGCCGGCGCTTTTGCCCAATGCTCTGCCGGGGCTTTCCAACCTGTGGCTCGCCGTCACCAAGGACAGTGCGCTTGTCGCCGTTGTGGGGTATCAGGAACTGGCGCTCGCGACCCGGCTCGCCGGTGCAAGTACCAAGCAGTATTTCCTGTTCTTCATGGCTGCGGCCCTGATGTATCTGGCGATCACCCTCGTCTCCAATGTCATCTTCAGGCAGATCGAACGGCACGTGCGCCGTGGTCAGCCCAGTCTGGCGTGAGGGAGATTGGCGATGGATTTTTCCTGGGTCGGGAAATACTGGCCGCTTCTTCTCTCCGGAGCATGGCAGACGATCGCCCTGCTCGTGATCTCCGTCTGCTGCGGTTTCGTTCTCGCCATCGGACTTGCCTTCGCGCAGGTCAGCGGCGGCCGAATGATCCGGATTCTCGCGCGTGGTTATTGCACCTTTTTTCGGGGCACGCCGCTGCTGATACAGCTCTGGCTGCTCTATTACGGCGTGGGGTCGCTCTTGCCCATGGTGCCGGGGCTGCGGCAAAGCTTTCTGTGGCCGGTGCTGCGCGAAGGTTTCTTTTTTGCGGCGGTCAGCTTCACGCTGAACTACGCAGCCTATGAAGCCGAAGTTCTTCGTGGTGCGTTGCTGGGCGTTCCGAAAGGCGAACTCGAGGCGGGCAGGGCCTTCGGCATGAGCCGGTTCACGCTGGCGCGCCGCATTTGGCTGCCGCGCGCGATCCGCGCGGCGCTGCCGACGATCGCGGGTGAAGTGGTGATGCAGCTGAAAGCCACGCCGCTTGCGTTCACGGTGACAGTCATGGATCTTTACGCCGTCGCCTACAAGGTGCGGCAGGACACGCTGCTGGTCTACGAGCCGCTTTTCGTCGTGACGATTTTTTATCTCATCCTCACCGCCATCATTGCCCGCTGCTTCGGTTTCATCGAGGCGCAGGTGCCGGTGCGCCGATAGCCTATCAAGGAGTTCTCATGAGCGATATTCGTATTCTGGACGGTGGCATGAGCCGTGAATTGCAGCGGCTGGGCGCTGAACTGAAGCAGCCCGAGTGGTCGGCGCTCGCGCTCATCAACGCCCCGGACATCGTCCGCCAGGTGCATGCGGAATTCATCGAGGCCGGCGCGGATGTGGTGACCACCAATTCCTATGCGCTGGTCCCTTTTCATATCGGCGAAGACCGGTTCAACAAAGAAGGTGCTTCACTGATCGCCCTTTCCGGTCGCCTGGCGCGTGAAGCGGCGGAGGCTTCGAAGCGTAATGTGGCCGTGGCCGGCTCGCTTCCTCCGATCTTTGGCTCCTACGAGCCAGAAAATTTCGATCCCTCTCGCGTTCAGGACTATCTGAAGGTGCTGGTCGAAAATCTTCAGCCACATGTGGATGTCTGGCTTGGAGAGACCCTGAGCCTTGTCGCTGAAGGTGAGGCGGTGCGGCAGGCGGTGGCCGAGACGGGCAAGCCTTTCTGGATTTCCTTCACACTGAACGACGAACCCGCTCAGGTGAACGGTGCGGAGCCCAAGCTGCGTTCCGGCGAGACCGTGCGCTCCGCCGCCGAATGGGCCGCCGGATCAGGTGCCACAGCGCTGCTCTTCAACTGCAGCAAGCCGGAAGTGATGAGGGCTGCCGTGGAAACCGCAGCCGCCGTCTTCAAGGAAAAGGGTGTTGCTCTGGATATTGGCGTCTATGCCAATGCCTTCGAAGGCGAACAGGGCGACTCCGCCGCCAATGAGGGGCTGCACGGCACGAGAGCGGATCTGACCGGTGATGTCTATTCCCGCTTCGCCTGCTCCTGGGCAGATGCGGGGGCCACCCTGATCGGTGGCTGCTGCGGTATTGGCGCTGCGCATATCCATACGGTTGCCGATACGCTTCGCCGGCGCGGCGCTGGCAGAACGATCTGAAAAGAGAGCCCCCTTGTCGAAAAGGTGCGTGCCATCGCCAGCCGCCTGGCCAAGCTCAAGCGCCGGTCCCGGCTGCATGGTGATCTGACAGGGCACATATGGCGTCCAACGGGCGAGGGCGGCCTGCGCTCGATTCAGGAACATTCCATGTTACTGGTAGAAAAGTGAAAAAGGCTGCAATTTAGATTGCAGCCTTCCTGTTAAATACAGTTATTCCGCTCTTTTCAGCGCGTCGCCGAGAATGGAAACGATGTCGTCGAAGTGGGATTTTTCGGCGATCAGCGGCGGTGAAAGAGCAATGATGTCGCCGGTGACGCGAATGAGCAGGCCACGTTCGAAGCAATCCACAAAGACATCATAGGCACGGGCGCCGATCGCGCCGTCGCGCGGCTGGAGTTCTATGCCGGCGATGAAGCCTATGGTGCGGATGTCGATGACGTTGGGCGAGCCCTTGAGCGAATGAATAGCATCGTGCCAGGCGTCCTGCAATTCGGAGGCGCGGGTGAAGAGGCCCTCGTCGCGATAGATGTCCAGCGTTGCGATGCCTGCCGCGCAGGCGACGGGGTGGCCGGAATAGGTATAGCCATGGAACAGTTCTATCTGGCTTTCGGGGCCATGCATCAAGGCATCATGAACCTTGCGGCTGGTGAAGACCGCACCCATGGGGATAGCTCCGTTTGTGAGCCCCTTCGCCGTGGTGACGATATCGGGCGTCACGCCGAAGTAATTACTGGCGAAGGATGAGCCCATGCGTCCGAAACCGGTGATGACCTCATCGAAGATCAGCAGAATGCCGTACTTGTCGCAGATGGCGCGCAGGCGTTCCAGATAGCCTTTCGGTGGCACGAGGACACCGGTGGAGCCCGCCACGGGTTCCACGATGCAGGCGGCGATGGTTTCCGCACCGTGCAGGGCGACCAATCGTTCCAGATCGTCCGCGAGCTCGGCGCCGTGCTCTGGCTGGCCCCTGACGAAGCTGTTCTTCGCAAGATCGTGGGTGTGACGCAGATGGTCGGCGGGGATTTGCGGGAACACGCGGCGGTTGTTGACGAGGCCGCCCACGGAAATGCCGCCGAAACCGACACCGTGATACCCACGTTCGCGGCCGATGAGGCGGCTACGCGTCCCCTGGCCAATGGCTCGCTGATAGGCGATCGCGATTTTGAGCGCGGTATCGACCGATTCCGATCCCGAACCAGTGTAGAAGACGCGGTCCAGTTTGCCGCCTTCCGGGCCGGGGGCGATTTCCGCCAGCCGTTCGGCAAATTCGAATGCGACCGGGTGACCCATCTGGAATGAAGGTGCGTAATCCATAGTGGAAAGCTGGTGCTTCACTGCGGAGGCAATCTGCTGGCGTCCGTGGCCGGCATTAACGCACCAGAGCCCAGCCGTTCCATCGAGAACCTGACGGCCATCATTGCTGGTGTAATACATGCCTTCGGCGCTCGCCAGCAGACGGGGATTGGCCTTGAACTGCCGGTTGGCGGTAAAAGGCATCCAGTAGCTGTCAAGCGATGTGGAATTAGATCGGCTCGGGTTGTCCATCACGGTTCTCCTGTTCATGGCC
The DNA here is from genome assembly GCF_003261015.1 of Agrobacterium sp. MS2. Lineage (NCBI taxonomy): Bacteria > Pseudomonadati > Pseudomonadota > Alphaproteobacteria > Hyphomicrobiales > Rhizobiaceae > Agrobacterium > Agrobacterium sp. MS2. The sequence continues at coordinate 309,418 of NZ_QLNF01000056.1, forward strand.
GACGATTGAAAGCTATTTTCTTCACCGAACAAGCCCTTTTCTCCATGTGGCGAAGTGATTGAAAATACTGTAGGCGTGAAGACGGGTTTTCGATATTTCGAACAACGGCAACGGGGGCGACGGGATGTCGGTGGATATAGGGGGACGTTTGCGCCATCTGCGGCTGCGTCACAATATTTCCCAACGGGAACTGGCAAGGCGTGCTGGTGTCACTAATTCTACGATTTCCCTGATCGAATCGAACACCTCGAATCCGTCCGTGGGCGCGCTGAAACGCATTCTCGATGGCATACCGATAGGGTTGGCCGAATTTTTCGCCTTTGAGCCGGAGACGAGCCGTAAGGCTTTTTACCGGGCGGACGAGCTGGTTGAAATTGGCAAGGGCCCGATCTCGTTTCGCCAGGTGGGCGAGAATGTCTTCGGCCGCAGCCTGCAGATACTGAAAGAGTGCTACCAGCCCGGCGCCGATACCGGCAAGGTGCCCTTGGTCCATGATGGCGAAGAAGGCGGCATTATCCTTTCAGGGCGACTGGAAGTGACGGTGGACGAGGAGAGGCGGGTGCTCGGCCCGGGTGATGCCTATTATTTCGAAAGCCGAAGGCCACATCGCTTCCGCTGCGTCGGACCGGTGGCCTGTGAGGTCATCAGCGCCTGCACACCGCCAACCTTCTGATTCCCCCAAATTGGGGCCTGGAAGCACCTTCAGGACAGGCCCGCAGGGCTGCGTTCAAAAAAAGTGGCCGTTAGCTATGCGGTTTTTGCGCGGCTGCCATGACAATAATGCAGTTTCTCGCCACTCTTTTGCCGCCTTTGCCGCCTTTTAGCGATTTTTCTATCGCTTTTTCTTGGCGAGGTGCAGGTGGGGGGTAAAAAAATCCCAGCCGATATGTCAAATTTTATATGCATTGCCACAATCTTGCTGCGCCGCAAAAAAATTTAATAGTCTGTCATGTGCTGCGCTGTTCTTAACGTTCCTGTCTCATCTCGCCAAGTTATAAGAAACACATAAGAAAAGGCTATCGCTCGCACAAAAACCAATACATGCGACGGCGTCACTCATGCTCTCAAGACATGGCCTCCAGCACATTTGTTGCTTTTTTATGCAACCGTTAATATTGCCCGGACGTTGATCGGCCGCTCACGCAAGAAATCGCATAGACGGTTATGGGCAATGTGCCTTACAAAAAATCCATTAGCATCAAATTCCGAACACAGACTTGTTATCTCCTTTAGACGGAAAGACGCGCCTCCGGGCACCGACCAATCGCAAAACATAAATGGAGTTCTCTCTATGAAGTCCGCGACCCAATCGGCTGAACAGACACTCAGCAGCTCCGAAGATTTCGATGTCAGTTTCCCTATCGGGGGCATCGCAAAACGCAGCTTCGATATGACATCGGCTGCTCTTGCGCTGCTCATCTTCAGCCCGATATTCCTGCTGATCGCCGTTCTGGTGAAGATGTCCGACCCCGGTCCGATCTTTTATGGTCACCGTCGTGTGGGACATAATGGCCGCTATTTTCATTGCCTGAAATTCAGGACGATGGCGCTGAACGGCGATGAGATCCTGCGGCAATATCTTGCCGCCAATCCGGAAGCCGCCGAGGAATGGCGGGCTACCCGCAAGCTCAAGAACGATCCGCGTGTTACGGCCGTTGGCGCCGTGCTGCGCAAGCTCTCCCTTGATGAACTGCCGCAGCTCATTAACATCCTTCGTGGTGAAATGAGTGTGGTTGGCCCGCGTCCCGTCGTGGACGAGGAGCTGAGCTATTATGAAAGCGCTGCCGCCTATTATCTCAGCACCCGCCCGGGTCTGACCGGCCTGTGGCAAATCAGCGGCCGTAACGACGTGTCTTACAAGACCCGCGTTGCCTTCGACACACAATATGTCCAGAACTGGTCGATGCGGCAGGATGTCTTCATCATCGTCAAGACCATTCCCGCCGTGTGCCTGTCACGCGGAAGCTACTGAGAACCGATATTGAGTTCGGCTATATCGATCTTCGCTTCGACACGCACCCCGACCGGGATCCCAAGTCCGGTCTTCGGGTGCGTCATTGGTGCTAATCATACCGGCCGCTTCTTGCGGCGCCGCCTTGCCGGTCGCGCGACGGCCTGATCGCCTGTATGGCGATCCGCTAACAGGGAGTTTCCCGATGAACGGCTTTTCCGCCGCCCACCGCCCGTTTGTGGCCCTCGTTCTTGCTGCTACCGTCGCTTTTTCCGCGCCGCTTTCCACAATGGCTGCGGATGGCGTTCAATATAAGCTCGGTACCGCGGACAAGCTGCGTATCCGCGTTGCCGAATGGCAACCGGCCGACGGCAGCATCCGCAACTGGGACGTCATCAACGGCGACTATTCCGTCGGGCCATCCGGTACGCTGTCCTTGCCCTTCATCGGTCAGCTCGACGTCGCAGGCAAGACTCCTTCCGAGGTGAGCGACCAGATCGGCGCTCAGCTTCAGAGCAAGTTCGCCCTCCGCAACCTGCCTTCGGCCTCCGTAGAGATCGCCCAGTTCCGGCCGATCTTTCTGAGTGGCGATGTGCAGACACCGGGTGAATATCCCTATGCCCCTAACATCACCGTGCTGAAGGCTGTCAGTCTTGCAGGCGGCTTGCGGAGGTCCGACGCCGGACAGCGTTTTGCCCGCGACTTCATCAATGCACGTGGTGATGCCGCCGTTTATGATAACCAGCGGGCAAGGCTACTTGCCCGCCAGGCGCGGTTGATCGCCGAGGTAAAGGGCGATCAGACGATTACCAAGACGCCGGAGATGGAAAAGATCGCCGAGATCGACACGCTTCTCGCCAGCGAAAGCGCGCTGATGAAATCGCGGACCGAGCGTTATACACTTCAGCTCAAGGCGCTGACGGACTTGCACGCGCTTTTGCAGAGCGAAGTCGAATCCCTGAAGAAAAAGTCGGAAACGCAAAACCGGCAGCTTCAACTCGCCAATGAGGACCGCGACCGCGTCAACAGGCTGAACGAGCAAGGCCTTGCCTTGTCGCAGCGGCGCATTTCGGCAGAAGAACGTGCGGCCGAGGTGGAATCCACCCTCCTCGATATCGACACGCAGTCGCTGCGCGCCAAACAGGATATTAACAAGGCAACCCAGGACGAGATCAACCTGCGCAACGACTGGGTGGCGCAGCGCTCCAAGGAGTTGCAGGACACGGAAGCGGAACTCGACAAGCTCAATCTGCAGCTGACCACGAGCCGCGAATTGATGTCGGAGGCGCTGGCGCAATCGGCCGAGGCGATCCGCTTCGATCCATCGGGTAAGTCCGCGACGATCAGCTATGTCGTGGTGCGTGAGGAAAACGGCAAGCCGAAGGAGCTGAAGGTCGATGAAAATGCCTTGCTTCAGCCCGGCGACGTCATCAAGGTCTCTTCCGAAATCCTGATGCAGTGAGGTTTCAATGCGGATCGCCAAATCGGCGCTGATCGATCCCGAACGCAATGAGATTTATGGGATGACGGCCGTTGCGCTGTCATTCTTCGTTTTCGCCTATTCGTCGCGTTTCGGACAAATCTCGGTTCTGGCCTATTACGGCATGTGGTTGCCGCTGGTGGTGGTCGACTACCGGCGCGTGCTCGGCAATTATCCGCGTTACCTGTGGATTTTCGGCTTCGGCATTCTTACCGTCCTGTCCAGCTTCTGGTCGGAAGCCGTATCTGTAACCATGCGCGCCTCCATCCAATACATGACCCATATCATTTGCGCGCTGATCGCCATGCGCGTGATTTCCATCCGCACGCTGACGCGGGGCGCTCTGATTGGCATCGGCGTCGTCCTGCTCTATTCTCTTCTGTTCGGCATCTATCTTTTTGACGCGCTTGATGGGACCTACAGTTTCGTCGGTGCCTTCTCATCCAAAAACCAGCTCGGTTTCTATGCGTCGCTGGGCGTCATTTTTGCTGCCTCGTCTGTGCTGGTACTCAAGCAAAGGGGCATCTGGCTGCCGATTGCAGGCGTGACGGGACTCTTGTCTGCCTACAGTCTCATCGCATCGCAATCTGCCACCTCCGCCATCACCACCGCGGCCGTTGTCGCCCTCATCATCGGTTTTATCCCGATCGGGATGCTTTCGCCCGCAAACCGTAAAATGATTTTTTTTGCTCTCGGCGGTCTCGGCGCGCTGCTTGCGGTGGCTTCGCTGCAGTTCGGTCTGTTAGATGCCATTCTCGGTATCTTCGGCAAGGATTCAACGCTGACCGGCCGAACCTATCTCTGGCAGCAGGGCATAGAGGCTGCAAAGCAGGCTCCGATCCTGGGGGTCGGCTACCAGGGATTCTGGGTTGCGGGTTTTGCCGATGCCGAACGGTTGTGGAACGACTTCTTCATCACCGGCCGCAGCGGCTTCCATTTCCACAATACCTATATCGAGACAGTGGTGGAAAACGGCTTTGTTGGCATGATCCTGCTGGGCATGGTGCTTTACGGCACGCTGCTGGGGCATCTGAGATCGGTGCTGATGCGTCGAAGCGACCCGCAGGGCGTTATCCTTTTTGCGATTTGCGCGCTGTTCGTGGTGCGATCCTTCGTGGAGATTGACATCATCTTCCCCTATCAGATCGGCTCGTTCCTGCTTTATTTCGCGGCCGGAAAACTTTGCCTTCCGGTAAAGGCGGCGCGGAACGGTGAGACTCACCCCGCGATCGGCATGAGGCTGCAGACCAGACCCTAGAGATAATCCGCCGAGACATGTGGACTGGCGTGAATGAAGCTCCACATGTCCTTGCTGACCTCGACAATGTCGGCGATTGATTTTTCGAGCTGGCCGATTTCCTTTTCGTCCATGCGCTCGACCTTGCCGTAGCGGACCTGGCTGTCATCTTCCACCAGGCGCATCAGCTGGGTGCTGGCGATATCGCCCTTTTCGTCAAAAGAATAGATGCAGTGATTGTATTTGTTGCGCGTCTTCGCTTCCCTCTTCAGCCGCGCCATGATGGAGAGGACAGTCTTCCGGTCCTTCGCGTCGGTGGAGGGAAGCTTTGCCAGCCGTTCGATGAGATCCATGCGCGCCCGCGTGGTGTTGAGGGTGAGGAACACCACGATGGCAGCCTCCTTGCCCACTTTCAAAAGGTGGACGATCAGATAGATCATCAGGCTCTCGGTGTTGGTCCACACATAGTTCAGCCTGCCGACCAGCAGCAATACATCCGACATCGCCGCCATGACGCTTCTCCCGCCCCGACAAAACATCCTTCGACATCATATGCCGACTGTCGCGGAAAAGACAGGGTAGGTTACTGATATTTCTTCATCTTTCCTTGAAAGCACGGGACATGCTGTCAGCGATCGGCTTGGTCAGATATTCGAAGAAAGTACGCTCCGAAGTCTGGATCAATACGTCGGCAGGCATGCCCGGCACGGGGCGGAAATTATGGACCTTGGCGATTTCCTCATCGGGCACCTGCACGCGCACGATATAAACATCCTTGACCTGCAGACCGGCGTTCTCCTCGATGCTGTCGGCGGAAACGTAAAAAACCTTGCCGTTCAGGACCGGCGTGGTGCGGCGGTTGAGCGCCGAAAGACGGATCGCCGCCGTCTGCCCCTCGTGCAGTTGGTCAATCGAGGTTCTGAGCACCTGCGCCTCGAGGATCAGCGGAACATGGGCCGGCAGGATTTCCATGATCGGCTTGCCTGTCGTGATGACGCCCCCGGGCGTGTGATAATAAGCGCGCACGACAGTTCCGTTGACGGGGGAGCGGATGACGGTGCGCTCCAGCACTTCGGCGGCCCCACGGACCTGTTCGCGCACGCTGTCAAGATCGGACTCCGCCGTCTCCAGCGCGTCAAGCGCCGCCTGCTTGTTGGCGTTGACCGCAATGATCGCTTCCTGCTTGAATTTGGCGATCTCCGCTTCGCTCTGGTTCATTTCGCCGCTGAGACGGGCAATGTCCCCCATCGCATCGGCAATGGCGCGCTCCAGCGCCAGCATGTCGGTCTTGCGGATGACACCATCTTTGGCGAGCCTCTCCTTGGAATCGCGTTCCTGCGTGAGAAGCGCGAGTTGCCGGTCGAAGGACTGCTTTTGCCCGTCATAACCCGCATAACGAAACTCCAGCGACCTGATGTTCTTCTCGATCAGGTTCAACTGCTCTTCGAGCTTGATGAGTTTGCTGTGGAACACGATGTTCTGGCTCTGGATGATGGCGTTGATATCCGGATCGCCGGCTTCCTTCATGACGATGTCGGGCACCTTGAAGCTCTTTGCGCCCTGCGCTTCGGCGCGCAGGCGCGTGACGATGGTCTCAAGCCTAAGCCGCCGCAGCTGCAACATGCGTTCGTTGGCGAGCGCCGTCGTCTTGTCGAGTGTGAGCAGCACGTCGCCTACCTTGACCGTGTCGCCTTCGCTGACCATCATCTCCTTGATGATGCCACCTTCCAGATGCTGCACGACCTTGTTATTGCCGGTGGCAACGAAGCTGCCCTGGGCGATGATGGCGGAGGAGAGCGGCGCGGTGCCAGCCCAGTAGCCGAACCCGCCGAAGGAGGCGAGCAGCACGGCAAGACCGATCGAGCTGTGCAGGCGGATTGAGCGCGGTACCTCGCTGTACCATTCCAGCTGACCCTGTGGTTTGACTTCGGCAATGGCGTTCTTTTTCCTGAACATGACGATCCTCAACCCTCGATCTGCGGGGACTGGCTGGCCTGGCGGCCATTGCCGGAGAGCGCTTTCAGCACGTCCATCCTTTCGCCGAACATGGCGACCGACCCGTCTTTCAGCACCATGATCTTGTCGACGCATTGCAGAAGCGCGGGCCGCTGGGTGATTGTGACAGTGGTGATGCCCTGTCTTTTGGCGTGCAGCAGCGCCTTGGCCAGGGCCTGCTCACCCTGGGTGTCGAGGTTTGAGTTCGGTTCGTCCAGCACCACGAATTTGGGGTCGCCGAAGAAGGCCCGAGCAAGTGCGATGCGCTGTTTCTGCCCGCCGGAAAGCGGTGCGCCATCGGCGGCGACCACGGTTTCATAACCCTGCGGGAAACCGGCAATCAACTCGTGAACGTCGGCCAGCACTGCGGCCTCATAGATTTGCCTGTCCTCTATATCGTCGCGCATGCGGCAGATATTGGCTTTGATGGTGCCCGGGAACAACTGCACGTCCTGTGGCAGATAACCAATACTTTCCCCGAACTGCCGCTGGTCCCAGTTGCGCAGATCCATGAGATCGAGGCGGACATTGCCCGATGTAGGCAGGATGGAGCCGACCAGCATTTTGCCGAGCGTCGTTTTGCCAGAGCCGGAATTGCCGATGATGGCAAGCGATTCGCCCTTTTTCAGCGAAAAGGAGATACCGTTCAGGATCACTTTCTTCTGCGGCGGCGGTACGAAGAGAATGCGCTCAACATCCAGGCGTCCTTCCGGATTGGGAAGGCGCAGGCGTGGGAAATTGAGCGGTGAGCTGATGAGGAGCTGCTTGATGCGGCCATAGGAGGCGGCCGATTTGTTGAACTGGTGCCAGCCCTCGATCGCTCCTTCAATGGGCGCGAGCGCACGGCCCGAGACGATGGAGGCCGCAATCACCATGCCGCCTGTCAGCTCGCCGGAGAGCGAAAGATGCGCGCCCCAGCCGAGAAGCGCAACCTGTGTGATCATACGCGCGGCTTTGGACACGCCAGAGAACATGATGTTGCGATCCTGTGCGGCCACATGCGATTTCAGCGAGCCCGCCGTTTCGCGGCCCCACATTTTCACCGCTTCGGGGATCATGGCGAGCGCATTGATGATCTGCGAATTGCGCGACATGGAATCGAGATGGAAATTGGCGCGGCTCAGATAACCCGAGGCTTCGGAGAATTGCCGTGCGGTGAAGCGCTGGTTCAGCCAGGCGATGGTGAACAGCACGGCGCAGCAGACCATGATGATAATACCAAGATGCGGATGGACCAGATAAACCACCACGATGAAGAGCGGCATCAGCGGCGCATCGAGGAAAGCGATAAGGGTTCCCGAGGTGAGGAATGAGCGCAATTGCTGTAAATCCTGCAATATCTGGTAATCCTTGCCGCTGCCATGCAGGGAGGCGCGTGCGGCGGCAGACAGGATGGGAGCGCCGAGCTGAACCTCGAGCTCCACAGCGGTACGCATCAGGATGAAGCGGCGGATGGCATCCATGAAAGCCTGCAGCAGTACCGCTCCGAGAACCGCGACCGTCAGCATCACGAGCGTATCCATCGAGCGGCTCGTCAGCACGCGGTCCGAAATCTGAAACAGATAAAGCGGTATGGCGAGAAGCAGGACGTTGATGGCGACAGTGAACAGCATCACCACAATCATGTTGCGGCGCACCGCGGCGATGCCCTTGGCAAGGCTTGCGGCGAAATTGATCGGTTCGCTGCGTTTATGAAAGCCGCTCTGGCTGCTGCCACCGCCGCCGCCACCGCCGCCACCGCCGCCATTGCCCGTTGGTTCCTTGCCATCGCCGCCACCGCCCGTCGCCGGGCGCCGTTCGTTTTCACGGATCGGACCGTCATTGTTGTCGATAGTCTTGACGAAGGGGAGGTCGGGAGCGCTCTTTAGTTCTGCATTGTCGATCTTGGCTTTGGGGGCAGGTCGCGACGCGGGGTGTGGCTCCTGTTGCGGTGCCGGATTTCCCGCTGGCATATCCCGCAATGTGTTGGATTGCGGTGTCGTCGGCGAGGGCGGTGGGGCCACCTCCGCAGAGGGCAGGGTTGCCCTAGCGATCTGTTCCGCACCCGACAACTGGCGAAGGTTCTCTACGGCTTCATTGATAGCTGAAATACAGGCGTCCGTCAGCTTGCTGTCTTCCGCGTCCTGATCCAGCGGTAAATCCAGCGAGCGTCCATCCGCAATCGTTCTTCTTGAAATATGATCCATTTTTATCGGTCCCCTCGGTGATCTTGCGGCTTTTGCGGTTACACAGGCGGAACTACCGCCGGCAAAACCTACGCGGTGACCGCTTGCATGACGTCGGATGAGTGGGCATTGGACCACGACAGGTCGTGCCCGGCATTGATGACGCCGTCGGATTCGTTTTCGATGGTGGCGGGATCGTCGTGGAGAAAAGCGATGACCTCGTTCGCAAGTTGACCCGGTTGCGCCGGCTGCGACGTATCGTTTTCGATGATGCCGCCCTGTATCAGAATGGCGTCGGAATAAACGCCGCCGGCAACATAGGTGGTGGAACCGAAGCTGTCGTAATCAATGATCTGCGCGAGATTGATGACGGCATTGCTGCCGGTATCGATATGGACGTCGGCATTCTCGTTGTTTTCGAGTACCTTGGCCGCGGCCTGGGTAACGTCGTCGGAATCGCCGAGCACACTCACCTGCTTGATGATGCTGACATCGTAGAGATTGCCGGTGATGTAGAGCACGTTCAGTCCCTGATAGCCGGCAAAATTGCTGTCATGCGCAAGTGCATCCGGCATGTTCGGATCGCGCTCATTGATCGCGGACACCGTCTGCGCCATGTAGTCGGGCATCGTTTCGAAACGGTCGTTGGAGCCGACGTTATAGATGGAGGCATCATTCCAAAGGAGATTGTTGCCGGATTGAATAGTGGCGCCTCCCGGTGCATCGGGATTGGCTCGGGCCCAGTCATTGTCGTAAAGCACGGCGATCTGGCTGATGAGGTTCATGTCCAGCACATTGCCGCCAACGATGATGAGGTCATACTGCATTCCGATGCCGAGGAAATTCGCAATATTGAGTGCGGCATTTCCCCCTGTCAAAAGACTGACGCTCGCACCGGAGGTCGTGATCGTCATCGTGTCGTTGTCGCTGACGAACTGGTATTGTTCGATCCAATGCACGAAGGAAACGTCACCCTCTAATACGCTGACGCGCCACGCGGTGGGGAAAATCGGCATTTCGCCGGTTTCAGGGCTCTCCGCAGCCGTATTTTCCGCGCCGGGGAAAATGCTGCGTTCGAAATTGGCGATGTTGTAGGCGGCCGTGTCGGCCTGATCCTCGGAACGGGTGAAAACGGAAGCGATTTCGTCCCTGTCGCTATAGATATAGGCCTGGGTGATCGCATCGATCTGGTGGTAGTCACCCATCACGGCGGTGACGGAGGTCATGACGGCGGTATTGACCAATGTGGCGACGTTGGCGACGACATTGGCGCCTGCGGCCACATCGAGACTGTTGCCGGCGGGACTTTCTTCATGCAGCGCAACGTCACTTCGTTCCGGTTCTTCCGGAGGCTTGGCAATGCCGCGATCCGGCATGTAGTCGTCCAGCGCCGGCTTCTCAGCGGCGGCAACGCCATTGATATAAAGACCATTGATGTCGTTGCCGGCCAGGACGAAATCCTCATCTGCGCCGGTCCCGAGTGAGGTAACGTCGTTGTCGCGGGCGTGCTCGATGTAATCATGCGCGGTCTTGGCGAGAGCCTGCAGCGCATCATAGCTGTCGGTGCGCTGGAAACCGGAAAAAGGGGTGAAGACGGACGCTTCGTTGTAGAATTCGACTGTACGTTCAGTGACGAAGCTGGTGTCGCGGGCCACGTTGGGGCCATCCGTCATATTCAGATAATCATCGTCCTGAAGAATATTCACCTGCGCGACATGGGCGACAACCGAGCCTGGGCTGGTATGAATTACCAGCTCGCGTTCGTCCTCGAAGGAAAGGCGACCTGGAAAGCGGAAATTCGCAGCGGAAATATCGACCGGTATCGAATTCGCAAACTGCTGCATGTCATGTTCGACCGTGCGTGCGAAACGCGGCGGGAGATAATCGAAGTCGTAATAGCCTGCATGGTACTTGACGCCAGGATCGTAGTCCTGAAGTGCAACGTCATAGTTCTTGTCGAGCAGCCTTGCCGCTTCCTCTTCCGGCAGTTGCTCAGGCCCGGAACGTGCGGGGCCTTCACTATAGTTGTTTCGCAGACGCGCTTCTTCGGCCATCGTGTCGAACAGGCCGATGAAATGCGCGATCATGTCTGAAATCTTGTCGATATGCATTGGAGGTCCCTCCCCGATCATTGCGGTACGTCACAGATGTCGGGCGGCACACGTCTTGAAGCGGTGCTTCTTTGTCGCCAGGCCTGTCCATGAACCGCAAACTGCACCGGCGGACGCCGGTGCAGCTCTTTTCGTCAAGAGATGGTTGTCAGGAGTGATCCTCACCGACGTCCGAGACACTGGAGTTGCCCCCTGTGACCGTGACGTCAACGGCATTGGAGAGCATGTTGGCGCCCTGCACCAGCTCCAGATGGAAGCCGGAATTTGCAAGGATTGCCGATGCATCGGCCGTGCTGGTGCCCGCTGCGTCGTCGCCGGCCTTGAGATCCCATCCCTTGCCGTCGATGCCTTCCGCGCCATAGGCGTCGCCTGCATTGGCGCTCAGGTGGTTTTCGGCCCCACCGTTCTGCATCTTGATGTCGTAAGCCTCATCCTGATCCGCCAGGTGGTTGGCCTGCACGAGGCTGAAGCCCGTGTCGTTGCCGTCACCGTTGAGCGAGTCGTTGAGGATGCTGTCGACATCCAGGGTAAAGGAGAAGTCGTCACCCAGATTGAAGGTGAGGTCTCCGCCGGCGATGCCGAGATTGCCGACATCCTTGACGCCCGTGATGTTGCCGAAGTCGTCATCCGACTTGTAGAAACTGTCCGAGGAGTTGAAGCTGTCGGTGGTTGTCGAGACCTTGGTGGAGGTGTCGTTGTCGGAATAGGAGAACGTCTTGTTGTCCGTATCCGTAATCGTCTTCACGTTGGTGTCGTTGTCGCTGTACGACTTGCTTTCATAGCTCCAGTCGTAATCGGTCTTAATTTCGGTGCTGGTTTCGGTGCTCGTCTTGGTCGTCGTGTCGTTATCGCTGTACGACTTGCTGTCATAGCTCCAGTCATAGTCGTTATCGCGATTGTCACCATTGCCGACTGCAACATCGATCTTGGCATCAACATCCACATTGGTGCTGTTGTCGCTATTGTCGTTGTTGCGGTTTTCACCGTTCGCGGTGCCGACGTTGCTGTCTTCCACCTTGGCGTCATTGGTAGACGTGTTGGCAAAACCATCGGAAAGCGCGCCGATCTTGGTGATATCGTCGTCGCTGCCAGCGGATTTATGATCATAACCCATTTCGATTTCCTCCGAAAAAGCTCGGAGCAGCTTTCGAAATCCCTCTCATCTCAAACGGGATTTTTTCGCGCTTGCTCCGGATAGCATGAAGATTGATGTTTTGCAGATGGACTCGGTTACGCATCATCTGCGGTTCGGTATTGGCCCGTGGACGGGCTCTTTTTGTTCAGCCCTTGTGCGCTACTCGATAAAACGGCGCACAAATCCGTTCCTCGCTCCAGCAGGGGAGCGCGGTGGCTTCGTCTTTTCGCTTGCATGTTTTCTTGAAAAGGGTCCGGCGCTCTCAAACACACGTCAAGGCCGGGAGTGTCTTTCCATCAGCCGCCGTTCAGCGACGGTCAGACTGTGCCGCAGAAAAATTGCGCTTCCTAGATATCAATTTGGGCTAAACCTATCGGCGTTCCACCCGGATATATACGTCGCAAGCGGTTGTCCTGCGCATCGTTCGCCGGTTCATTCTCGAAAAAAAGCCGCTTCGGCAGGCCGGAGCGGCTCTTTCGTGAAACATGGTTTATTTCGGTGGAGAGATGCTCTCATCCCGAAAAGGCACAGGCTTGGGCATGTGCAGCAGGCGAGCTATGTCGAGGGATATCAACTGAAAGTTACATTTCGTCGGAACGCAAAACCAGCACGAAAGCTTTTCCGATATATTTGTTTTTACGCAGGTTCCGGGATCACTGATTCTGATCCGGCTTAACCTATTTTGTATGTCAATTGTAAAAAATAACCCGTTTGGGCCATTTATTTACACAGCTTTTCGTATTAGCGTGTACGAATTAACGGGTGATTAATAATAGTTGACATGACATGAAGCGGAGAATCGCCTCCAAGTTTTAAGGGTGGGTCGCCGGGCAGATGACAGACTGCGCAACCAAAAGAATGTAATGCGTAAGCGCTTGAGGGAGGCGTCAATGTTCATGGGAACGTCAGATTATGCGGCAAAACAAAAAAACGCCGTTACACATATAAATGGAACTTTATTGATCGTAGCGGATCCGGACCTGTTTTCCGAGTGCCTCATGGAGGCGTTGGGCAGAAAGTTCCCCACATTCTCCGTGGTAAGCGTGACATCGTCAGCAACGATTGACGATGATTACGGCGCCGATGTCCGGCTCGTATTGCCCTATCGTCTGGCGGGCGAGCGGCTTCACAGCGTATTGTCGGCGATCCGTGAAAAACATCCTGAAGCGCCGATTGCGCTCGTCGTGGAAACGATCGACAAAATTGAAGAGCCCCTGAAGCGGCTGGTGGGAATGCGCATCATCGATGGTGTGCTGCCGCTCAATCTCCGGCTCGACGTCTTCATGGCGGCGGTCGACCTGCTCATGAAGGGCGGGGAGCATTTCCCGGCGGCCCTTCTCGGCAAGCTCACGCCCTATTCCGCCGCAGCCGGTGGTAAAAGCGTGCAGAACAGCGCTGTCATCGCCAACCGTGCCGACGCCCTTGCCGAAAGCAGGAGCGACATGGCGACGCTGACGACGCGGGAGGTGCAAATCCTCGACATGTTATGCAAGGGCACGCAGAACAAGATCATTGCCGACCGGCTTCATCTGTCCGAGAACACGGTGAAGGTCCACGTTCGCAACATCTACAAGAAGATGAACGTTCGCAACCGCACGGAGGCGGCGTCGCGTTTCTTCAACAAGGATGAAGGCGCGACTTTCTCCGGCTGGAAGAACTGAGCGTCGAGCTGCCAGAGGCAGCCCGGACGTTATGCAGGAGGCTCAGGGCCTCAGGAAGCAGCGGGACTTTTGCCCAAATCCGCTCGGCGAGCAGATGTAGGGAGAAGAGCCCGAGTAGGAAGGTCGCGATACTGTCGGAGTGTCCGAAGCATCTGCAACAAGCGTAACGGCTGCGTTGCCGGTTTTTTGATAGCCATAGGCCGCCTTCGCCGGCGTGACGCGGCTCTTGATCGTAGTCGGGCTGGCCGATGCGGTCGTGAGAACGGCGTCTTCGACGACGGAGCATGAAGCGGTCGCGAAAGTGAAAGTCAAAAGTGCGCCGGCAACGAGTGCAAGACGACATTGACGGACTGTTTTGCCGCCACGGAAATAAGGCATTTCATTCATCATGTGTGTCCCCTGAAATCGACTGTCTGTCGCATCTCGCCGGGCGGTTTTGTTCCCGGTGGACCGAGCCTTACAAAACCAGGATAGCCCCGACTGGTTGAGCGAAGCTTGCGCTAATGCTCAATAAGAAAGGCATAATGGAGGCGTAGTTAAAAAGTATTAAAACAACGGGCTATTTTGAGTAATTTTGGGTAATCAATTGTAATATTTCGATAAATTGAAGTTGACCTGCTTTTGCCTGCGCTTATCATGAAAGTGGAAATTTATCGGATATGAATATTAAAACCTCAGGAAGAAGAAAAAATAGAGGGATGATATTCAGATAGCGTCAAATGGAGAGTTTAATTCACTTAGTTGAATCGGCTGTGCTGATTCACCGTGGGGAGGTGTGTGTTATGCGTAATTTCGTTCCCAACGAACATGATAACGGCGTTACCATTTACTCAGATTGGAAACCCGGGCAACGGGTACTCGTTAATGGTGGCGCCGGTTTCCTGGGCTCCCATCTCTGCGAGCGGTTGCTGAGCAGCGGTCACGAGGTGATCTGTCTCGATGATCTTTCGACCGGCCGTACCGCGAATGTGGAGCATTTGCGGAACAATAAGCGGTTTCTGATGGTCGAGCACGATGTGCGCAAGCCCTATGACATCGATGTTTCGCTGATCTTCAACTTTGCCTCGCCGGCTTCGCCGCCTGATTATCAGCGCGATCCCGTCGGTACCCTTCTCACCAATGTACTCGGCGCAGTCAATGTGCTGGAAGTCGCGCGCAGATGCGGTGCTACCGTGGTGCAGTCCTCGACCTCGGAAGTCTATGGCGATCCCCACGTCAATCCGCAACCAGAAACCTATTTCGGCAATGTAAATACAATCGGGCCGCGCGCCTGCTACGATGAAGGGAAACGCAGCGCGGAAACGCTGTTTTTCGATTATCACCGCACTTTCGGTGTCGATATCAAGGTCGGACGCATTTTCAACACTTACGGGCCGCGTATGCGCCCTGACGACGGCCGTGTGGTTTCGAACTTCATCGTTCAGGCGCTGAAGGGGGACGACATCACCATTTACGGTGATGGCAGCCAGACCCGTTCTTTCTGCTATGTCGATGACCTGATCGATGGCTTCCTGCGCTTCTCGGACAAACCGAAAGACTGCACCGGGCCGATCAATCTCGGTAATCCCGCAGAAATTCCGGTGCGGCAGCTGGCCGACATTGTTATCCGGATGACAGGTTCTCGCTCTCGCATCGTCCATCTGCCTGCCGCGATCGACGATCCGCAGCAGCGCCGTCCGGATATTTCGCGGGCAAACGAGCTGCTGAAATGGCAGCCGCGTGTACCGCTCGAAATCGGCCTCGAAAGAACGATCGTCTATTTCGATGCGTTGCTGGCGGGCCAGAAAGTGGCGGAGGCCGTATGAGATGCCCCGCACAATCCTCGTCACGGGCGGGGCCGGATTCATAGGCAGCCACATCTGCAAGGCGCTGGCGCAATCCGGCTTCAAGCCCATAGCTTACGACAATCTATCGACCGGCCACGCGGATTCGGTCCGCTGGGGTCCCTTTATCGAAGGCGACATTCTGGATCGTGGTCTCCTGAAAGCGACGCTCCAGGAATTCTCGCCAGCCTTCGTCATTCATTGTGCCGCCAACGCTTATGTCGGCGAGTCCGTCGAGGATCCACGCAAATACTACCGCAACAATGTCGGCGGCAGTCTTTCGCTGCTGGACGCCTGTCTTGACCAGAATATCGGCGGACTGGTGTTTTCGTCCAGTTGCGCCACCTATGGCGTGCCGCCGCAACTGCCCATCCGTGAGGAGACGGCACAGACGCCGGTCAATCCTTACGGCCGCACCAAGCTGATCTTCGAGATGGCGCTAGACGACTATGCCGCGGCCTATGGTCTGCGTTTCGTTGCACTGCGTTATTTCAATGCCGCCGGTGCGGACCCGGATGGCGAGCTTTGCGAGCGTCATGAACCGGAGACGCATCTGATTCCACGTGCGCTGATGGCCGCCGCTGCAAGGCTGCCGCAACTCGATGTGTTCGGTGCCGATTACGATACCAGTGACGGCACCTGCATTCGCGATTATATCCATGTCAGTGACCTGGCCGATGCCCATGTCGCCGCCGTCAACTATCTTGCCGATGGCGGCGAGACGTTGCGTGTCAATCTCGGCTCCGGTCACGGCACATCGGTCGGTGACATCATTCGGGCAATCCATCGCGTGACGGGGCAGGAAGTCCCTGTTCATTTTGGCGCACGGCGCGCAGGAGACCCTCCGGCGCTGTTTGCCGATATAGAACGCGCAAGGCAGACGCTCGGCTTTGCGCCCAGACGCTCCGATATAGACACTATCATCCGCACGGCCGGTCCCGGTTTTGGACTGGAGGTGCTGTCATGACGATGCGCTCCACGCCCTCCGTCGCATCCCCCCGCGCCGCTGCAGGCGTGTTGCGGATGCTGCCGGTTTTCACAGGCTGGAACCGCCTTGCCTACCTGCTTGGCATCGGTGGCTGGCTGGTGACGCTCGCCTATTTCTGGATCTGGTGGCTCGATCGAGATCGCGTCATCGACTGGCCCTACTACTCCGTGGTCACGTTGGCGCTGGCGTGGATCACGCTTCTGCCATCCTATTTCATCTTCATATTTCTCAACGCGAGGGTTGTTGACCCGCGCTCGCCCCTGCCGCGGGGCAGGGTGGCGATGGTGGTCACCAAAGCGCCGTCGGAACCTTTCGCGGTGGTGGAAAAGACACTGCTGGCCATGCTGGAGCAAAAGGGTCTGGAGTTCGACGTCTGGCTTGCCGATGAAGCCCCGGATGCGGAAACGTTGAAATGGTGTGGCGCGCACGGCGTTTTCGTTTCCACCCGACAGGGCATTGCCGAGTATCATCGCAAGACCTGGCCGCGGCGCACGCGCTGCAAAGAGGGCAATCTCGCCTATTTTTACGACCGTTACGGTTACGAGCGTTATGATTTTGTCGCCCAGTTCGATGCGGATCACGTGCCGGAACCCCACTATCTGAGCGAGGTAATCCGTCCCTTTGCCGATCCGAGGATTGGATATGTGTCCGCCCCAAGCATTTGCGACGCCAATGCCAATGAAAGCTGGGCCGCACGCGGCAGGCTTTATGCTGAAGCAAGCCTGCATGGTGCGCTGCAGCTGGGATACAATAATGGCTGGGCGCCGCTTTGCATCGGCTCGCATTACGCCGTGCGCACGAAGGCTCTTAGGGAGGTGGGCGGCCTCGGGCCGGAGCTTGCCGAAGATCATTCCACCACGCTTTTGATGAATGCCGGCGGCTGGCGTGGCGTCCACGCGGTCAATGCTATCGCCCATGGCGACGGGCCGGTGACCTTTGCCGATCTCATCGTGCAGGAATTCCAGTGGTCGCGCAGCCTTATGACCATTCTGCTGCAGTATTCACGGCATTACGTGCCGAAGCTGCCCGCGCGATTGAAGTTCCAGTTCCTGTTTTCGCAACTCTGGTATCCGCTGTTCTCCGGCTTCATGGCTCTGATGTTCGTGCTTCCGGCCGTGGCGCTGGTGAGAGGCCACGTGCTGGTCAACGCATCCTATCCGGCGTTTCTGGCGCATTTCCTTCCGGTTTCGCTGATCATGATCGTGTTTGCTTTCTTCTGGCGGGCCACGGGCGCGTTCCGTCCGCATGATGCGAAGCTTTTCAGCTGGGAGGCCATGGTGTTCCTGTTCCTGCGCTGGCCATGGTCGCTTATGGGTGTGCTGGCGGCCATACGTGACACGATCCGTGGCGATTTCGTCGATTTCCGCATCACGCCCAAGGGCACGCAGGCAAAACCGCCGCTGCCGCTGCGGGTAGTCGCACCATACATGGTCCTCGCGGCGCTCAGCCTTCTTGCCATGGTTTTGGCGCCGCGCCAAAACGGCGCGGAGGGGTTCTTTATCTTCGCTGCCATCAATGTGGCGATCTATGCGGGCCTGTCGGTGTTCCTGCTCATCCGCCATGCAGGGGAAAACGGTTTGCCGAAGCTGCCGGCCCTGCGCGGTGGAGCGAGTGCTGCCGCCTGTTCCTTGCTGCTGGTGGCGGGAAGTGCTGCGGAACTCAGCTCCCATGCAATTGGCGGGCTGGAAGCTCTCTCGCATGGACAACCCTATGTCAGTTTTACCGAAACACGGTTCACGGTCGCAGGTGCGGGCGCGGAAGGTGCGAGGTCGGTGCGTCTGAAACTGCGCATTGCACTGCCTGGACTGCGCGGGCCGCAGGAAATGCAGGCAGAACCAATCGTTGCGCCGCCGCCGGCGGTGGCAACCGGAGAGATCATGCTGGCCGACAATAGGGTCGGACAATGAAGGAGGAGGCTGTGATGAAAACAACAATAAGCACATGCGGATTCTCCGCTTTCGTACTCTGTCTTGCGGTGGTCGCGCCAAGCGTCGTCCATGCTGCAGGCGGCACGAAGACGCCGAAGCCGCTCAGAACCAGCGAGGTCGTGGAGATGTATTTCGACAAGACCTGGAAATGGGATACGGGCGGCGGGCGCTTCATCGCCGACGGCCGTAAATTCATCGCTGCAACGGAAGAAAAGGGCAAGAAGTCCATCGGTGAAGGCCGCTGGACCGTCGATGCCAATGGCACCTTGTGCATGCGCGCCACATGGAAAGCCGAGGCGGGAAGCGGCAAGGCCGATACCTGCTTCGACCATGGTCGCATCGGCAATGTGCTCTACCAGCGCAAACAGGGCGGGCAATGGTACGTGTTCCGGCACAACCCGCCACGCCCTGGCGATGAATTCCTCAAGCTCGTCCGCAAGGACGATGTCACGCCGCAGATCGCCGCCTACGACAAGGCGATGACGGCAACAAGGTAAGGAGTAAGGTGTCATGCAGATAACAAGACGAACACTTCTGTTCGCGAGTGGTGCCGCCGCAGCCTTTACCGCCGGAATGTATCCGGTGCTCAAGCTCGACGCGCAAGGGGTCGCCCCCATGACCTCGACGGGCATGAAGACACTTGCCGACAAAAGACCGACATTGCATGCGGACGGAATACGTTTCGGCGCATATGATCCGCACGGCGATTTCACCGGCCAGTCCGGGGTGGTGACGGAACACCTGTTCTTGCCCTGGGAAGACGTGGATCTCGATAGTCTCGCACTTGCGGATGCCTATGCCCTGGAGCGCAAGCGCAATGTGATGATCACGGTCGAACCCTGGTCGTGGGACGTCAACTGGCGCCTCTCTTCAGACGAGTTGCGCCGCAAGGTTCTGAGTGGCGATTACGATAAGAACATGCAGGCGATCGCCGCACGCATGTCGGCGATGAAGAGCCCGCTGATCCTGCGCTGGGGACAGGAAATGGAAGACACGACCGGCCGCTTCTCGTGGTCGGGCTGGAACCCGCGTGATTACATCACCGCCTACAAGCGTGTGGTGGATATGACGCGCAAGGCGGTTCCCGGTGTGAAAGTGATGTGGTCACCGAAAGGTCTGGATGGTTTGCGGGCCTATTATCCCGGTGACAATTACGCCGATCTGGTCGGTCTGTCGGTGTTCGGTCTCGAGGATTACGACAAGATCGAATATGGCGCGCCGAAGACCTTCACGGATCTGCTGCGCAAGGGCTACGGACTCGTCGAGACCTTCGACAAGCCGGTCTGGGTCGCCGAACTGGGTTATGAAGGCAGCGATTCCTATGTTCGTCCGTGGATGAACGACGTGACGCTGGAACAGGCGGATTTTCCAAAGCTGGAAGAAGTCGTCTACTTCAATGACAAGGATGTTCATGCCTGGCCGCACAATCTCGGCAGACCTGACTGGCGCGTGGTGCGTCCGGCCAAGGTTTGACCTGTATCAAAACCGGCGAGCGGCGATGTCGCTCGCCGGTACGCGACGTTCCTCATCCTGCTGCCAGCACCGCCTCGGCCTCATAGATGGCGCAGACGATGTGATAGAACGTGCTTGCCGGCGCCGGTTCGTCGAGCATCGGCCGATCCGCTGGCCATTTGTCGAACCACAGGCCCTTGACCGGCGTGTCAAGGAAAGGCTGCAGCGCGCCGATGGCGCTCAGACCAGAGGCAAGGTAACGCTGCCGCTCCTCACCATCAGTTACACTGGCAAGCCGCACCGCCGCCTTCAGCCATTCCGTCTGCGGCCATAGTCGCGCAAGCCCGTCACGCATCGAAAAATCGTCGTAAAGGCTCATCACCGCCACCTTGCGGCGCGGGCAGATACCGTGGTCTTCGCCGATCTCGAACAGGCGTTTTGCCTTCCTGATCGCTCCTTCGTTTCCACGCAGGCTGCCCCAGCGCACCAGAAGCCAGGCCCATTCGAACTGGTGGCCCGGCTCCATGATCCGGCCCTTCTCCCCCTCGTAGGGCGTCCAGTCATGGGCGAAGAATTCGCGCAGGCCGCCATTGCCGCCATCGATGAAGCGGGAAAGTGCGAGGCCGGCAATCTCGTCGGCCAGCGCCGACCACGGGCCGTCACGATCCTGTTCTTCCCATGCCAGCATCGCTTCGAAAAGATGCATATGCGGATTGGAGCAAAGCGGTGTGCGCGGCGGGTTCGCCTCCTCGAAGCCAGCGATGGGGTGCCTGTAGTCGCGTTCGAGAATGGCAAGGATTTCGAGCGCGCGGCTGCGCATCTCATTCCTTCGCTCGGGAAGGATCGCAGCTGTCTGTGCTGCGGCAAAAAGCGCAAAAGCCTGGTTGTAGAGATCGAAGGAGGGGTCGATCAGTTTTCCGGTCTGGTCGGCCAGGTTGCCGTAAAGGCCGTTTTCAAGGCGATAGACCTTCTCGAACCAGGACAGCCCGTGCAACACTGCGTCTTTCCAGGGGCCGTGCCAGCCATGCTGGCCGGCGGCGGCATAACAATAAGCCTGGCGCGGTTGGACGCGGGCGCGGCGGTCATCGGAAAAAACCGGTTTCGCATCCTGACCGAGACGCTCATAAAAGCCGCCATCCGGCCGGGCTGACCCCGCCTCCCACCACAATGGCAGGGCATCCTCATCCAGCCATTTGCGTAATGTTCCGATCTCCTCGGCAAGTGTCTGCGCGATACTCGGAAATTGCACGGTCATGCGGTAACTCTCTGTTTTTACAGTTGAATAAGATGAGATCAATAAAAAAACGTGGCTGTGGAGGCAAATAGACCATGTGGCATATTGCGCTGCAACCGCAAAAATTATCGATCTGACGCGAAGCCAACCCGCAGCGGCGTGATTGGTTCCACCTTTTTTCCCCTCGCCAACGGCAGCGAAAAAGCGATTCGCAGGCCATAAACTATCAGAAATTACAACGGAAATTTGCGATTGCTTATTCGCAGTCCTCACGTATTTCGTAACAATGGTCTGGTCATTGGTGATTCGGTTTCCTTTTAATCTGGGCGGCGTCGGGGAAAAAAAGGGGCGAAGGGCAGTGAAATTTTCTGCCTATACTTCATTGCTGTTTTCCATTGCGGTTCTTTCTGGCTGCAGTACTCCCGCGGGCGTTCGGTCGTTCGGCGGGACGCAGCTTCTGTCCCCCTCCGAAGCGCTGATTTTTCCGCCGCCTGGCGGCCCCGAAATCGTTACCGTCGTCAGCCGTACTTATTCCAACGCCGTGGCGCAGCAGGTCATATTGCGTTCCGAGGCTGCTACGCCGGGACAGAATTATCTCAAGGCGGAGTTCTTCGGTCCGCAGCAGGCCGGCGATACAGATCTCGATTCCCTGGCGTTCACCGGTTTCAGGGCTTCCTCCCTCGCACGGGAAATCCGTGCGGAATTTCCGGGTGAAACTATCGCCATGTCGGCAAATTACCTGCAGAACAGTTACGGCGCGTTTTCCTATGCCGCTGGCAAGGGGCGTGGTGAGGATACCTGCCTCTATGGTTGGCAGGATATACGTTCCCCCGAAAGCATGCGGCAGGATTTCCGCAATCTGGGGCGCATCAAGGTGCGGCTACGCCTCTGTCAATCCGGCGCAAGCATCGAGCGGCTTCTGGCGGTGATGTATAATTATACCATCACCGGGACTTATGCCTCGCCAAGCTGGAACCCCTACGGCACGCCGCAGGCGGTGGACAAAAATCTCGGCCGTCCCGGCAATCCGGTCTATCCGATAAAGTCGGAAGAGGTGCCGATGCGACCCGGCGGCGAGGTGACCGCCAGCGTGCCGGTCCGGCCGGTTCGTCGTGCGGCGGCCACTGCCCCGGTCCAGCCGGAACAACAGCCGCTGCCGCCCGTTGCAGCAGTTAACATTCCTTCGCCGGTATCGGCGGGTGCGTCGGGTCAGCCTGCGGTGACGGCCCCGCGCGCCGCCGGCGGTGGGGCAGTCGCAGGCCAACAGCAATCATCGCGGGTACCGCAGGTGTCCATTCCCTCGCCATCGTGCCTTTCCGGTTCGGGGGCGGGGCAGGGATGCAGAT
>NZ_QLNF01000057.1:0-551 GCF_003261015.1 Agrobacterium sp. MS2
ATATTGGCGCGTCTTAGCAAGGATCTACCGCAAGCTGTCGATGAACTGACGCCAGATGGGACCATTCCATCCGAGCAGCAGGTTTCGAAGCTCTGATATATATCTTTGCCGGATAGCGCTGACACGCTGTGGGGTGCTTGATCTGTGAGAAAATGCTCGCCGCGAGAGGTCGGCATATAAAATGTCGCAGACGTTTTTTACTCTCTGGAGCAACAGGAAAATGGAGGCGGCAGGCCTCATTTCCGCTGATCAGGAAACACCGGTCCCAAAACGCGCAGGTTCTCATCGCGACCGTAGACCCTTCGCGGTTTACTCTTTCCTGCAACCACTCGCCTTAATTCAACTTAGGGAGACCTGATGGAGTCACATAGTCAACCGATATACATAGGGGTCAGAACAAGAGCAGTCCGAAATCGTACGCTAAGGGCGAACGGAAAGAGAACTTATGCGACCCGCCGTAGCCCGGCTGGCAGACGCAGCGATCGAAATCCGTTCGGCATCTGATGTTCGGCATCCCATGTGTAGATGCCGGTAAGGTTGATATGTTCCCA
>NZ_QLNF01000058.1:0-706 GCF_003261015.1 Agrobacterium sp. MS2
GAACTTTCCCGTGCTTTTTAGAACATAGATGGCACCAGTCAGGTGACCATCGAAACGTAATACGCCACGGAATTGCTTCGGCAATCGGATTGGTATGGCAAGGTTCGCCGTCCACGTTTCTCTTTCTTCAAGAAGGATATAAACCTTTGGTTTGCGCTCACGTGCTGTTGCCCCTTTGGGGCTGCACTCCGCGGGGGCGCCGGACGACCGGCGACGGCTCGCTGAGCCTGTATGGGTGTCCAATTGGACGCTTGATACGCTCGGTAAGATGGGCCCGTAGCTCAGTTGGTTAGAGCACACGCTTGATAAGCGTGGGGTCGGAAGTTCAAGTCTTCCCGGGCCCACCATTGGTTTGCTGAATTTACCTGATCCCTGGCGGTTTTGCTGTCGGGTGTTTGCGATGGTTGGGGCTGTAGCTCAGCTGGGAGAGCACCTGCTTTGCAAGCAGGGGGTCAGCGGTTCGATCCCGCTCAGCTCCACCAATCGCGGAACGCGGTTTTGGTGTGTAGCGCGGGAATATCCTTCTGAAGAAATAAAAGTTTGCATCGTCTGAGATGACTGATGCCTGTTCTGAATACATTGTGAAGAGAAGATATGTCTGGAAGCTTCCAGGTGTTTTGGGTTTAGGCCTAAAACGTCCGAGCCCAGTCCCTGTGAAACCATGTGATGGCTTAGTCGGCCGGAATTGGTGGAGGGATTGGAGGTA
>NZ_QLNF01000059.1:0-717 GCF_003261015.1 Agrobacterium sp. MS2
GAACTTTCCCGTGCTTTTTAGAACATAGATGGCACCAGTCAGGTGACCATCGAAACGTAATACGCCACGGAATTACTTCGGTAATCGGATTGGTATGGCGAGGTTCGCCGTCCACGTTTCTCTTTCTTCAAGAAGACAAAAGCCGCATCGACCGGTACCGGAATGGGCCCGTAGCTCAGTTGGTTAGAGCACACGCTTGATAAGCGTGGGGTCGGAAGTTCAAGTCTTCCCGGGCCCACCATTTGCATATGTGAATGAGGGTTTGGGTTGAGACTGTTGGTTGATGCGAATTGTTGCCGCGCCTGGTTGATGAGACTTGGGTGATCGAGCTGGATGGGGCTGTAGCTCAGCTGGGAGAGCACCTGCTTTGCAAGCAGGGGGTCAGCGGTTCGATCCCGCTCAGCTCCACCATTTAATTGCGCTCACGGGTGAGCGGTCCTTCGGACCTACCCTCCGCGAGGGCGCCGAACGATCGGCGACGCGCTACCGCGCTGTACTGGAGAATTGATCCGGCGGCTGCGAATTGTCTTCTTTGAGGAAATAAAAGTTTGCATCGTCTGAGAGGACTGATGCCTGTTCTGAATACATTGTGAAGAGAAGATATGTCTGGAAGCGTCCAGGTGTTTTGAGCCCTTGTGGTTTGAAACGTCCGAGCCCAGTCCCTGTGAAACCATGTGATGGCTTAGTCGGCCGGAATTGGTGGAGGGATTGGAGGTA
>NZ_QLNF01000060.1:0-20416 GCF_003261015.1 Agrobacterium sp. MS2
GTACGGCCGCCTTCGCGGATAGCGAAGCGCAGCTTTTCTTCCATCGCGATCGGAACGATCAGCTCGACGTCAACCGTGACGTTGTCGCCAGGCATAACCATTTCCGTGCCTTCCGGAAGCGTAACGATGCCCGTAACGTCCGTCGTGCGGAAGTAGAACTGCGGACGGTAGTTCGTGAAGAACGGCGTATGACGGCCGCCTTCTTCCTTCGTCAGGATGTAGGCTTCTGCCTTGAACTTCTTGTGCGGCTTTACCGAACCCGGCTTGCACAGAATCTGACCACGCTCGACGCCGTCACGGTTAACACCGCGAACCAGTGCACCGATGTTGTCGCCAGCCTGGCCCTGGTCGAGCAGCTTGCGGAACATTTCAACGCCGGTAACAGTCGTCTTCGAGGTCGGACGGATGCCGACGATTTCGACTTCTTCACCAACCTTGACGATACCGCGCTCAACGCGACCCGTCACAACCGTACCACGGCCCGAGATCGAGAACACGTCTTCGATCGGCATCAGGAACGGCTGGTCGATCGGACGCTCAGGCGTCGGGATGTAGGCGTCAACCGCAGCCATCAGCTCGCGGATCGCGTCTTCACCGATCTTCTTGTCGGAATCTTCAAGAGCAGCAAGCGCCGAACCCTTGATGATCGGAATATCGTCGCCCGGGAAGTCGTAGGACGACAGAAGTTCGCGAACTTCAAGCTCGACGAGCTCGAGAAGCTCGGCGTCGTCAACCTGGTCGACCTTGTTGAGGAACACGACGATGGCCGGAACGCCAACCTGACGGGCAAGCAGGATGTGCTCGCGCGTCTGCGGCATCGGGCCGTCAGCGGCGGAGCAAACCAGGATCGCGCCGTCCATCTGGGCAGCACCGGTGATCATGTTCTTCACGTAGTCGGCGTGGCCGGGGCAGTCAACGTGAGCGTAGTGACGGTTGGCCGTCTCGTACTCAACGTGTGCCGTCGAGATCGTGATACCACGAGCCTTCTCTTCAGGAGCCGCGTCGATCTGGTCATACGCCTTGAACTCGCCGAAGAACTTCGTGATTGCTGCCGTCAGCGACGTCTTGCCATGGTCAACGTGACCGATCGTGCCAATGTTGACGTGCGGCTTCGTCCGCTCAAACTTGCTCTTTGCCATTAGTGGCTCTCCATTCTTGTCCCGTGACGGGAATAATCTTCAAAATTCGGTGGGGCGTACCCCGATCACTTCTGACCGGAGTACTTTGCCTGGATTTCCTGCGCCACGTTCGACGGAACCGGCGAATAGTGATCGAACGTCATCGAGTACTGAGCGCGACCCTGCGACATGGAGCGCAGGTTATCGACGTACTTGAACATGTTCGCGAGCGGAACATGCGCGTTGATGACGACGGCGATACCACGGCTTTCCTGGCCCTGGATCTGACCACGACGGGAGTTCAGGTCGCCGATAACGTCGCCGACATAGTCTTCCGGCGTTACGACTTCGACCTTCATCATCGGCTCGAGAAGCTGTGCACCAGCCTTCTTGGCTGCTTCACGGAAGCAGGCACGCGATGCGATTTCGAAGGCGAGAACCGACGAGTCAACATCGTGGAATGCACCGTCGACCAGCGTCGCCTTGACGCCGAGCATCGGGAAGCCAGCCAGCGGACCGGAAGACAGAACGCTTTCGATACCCTTCTGAACGCCCGGGATGTATTCCTTCGGAACAGCACCACCGACGATCTTCGACTCGAACTTGAAGTCTTCGCCTTCGGGGTTCGGTTCGAAGATGATCTTCACGCGAGCGAACTGACCGGTACCACCGGACTGCTTCTTGTGCGTGTAGTCTTCTTCGTGCTGACGCGTGATCGTTTCGCGGTAGGCAACCTGCGGAGCACCGACGGTTGCTTCAACCTTGAACTCGCGACGCATACGGTCAACGATGATGTCGAGGTGAAGTTCGCCCATGCCGGCAATGATGGTCTGGCCGGATTCGTCGTCGGTCTTGACACGGAAGGACGGATCTTCTGCAGCCAGACGGTTGAGCGCGAGGCCCATCTTTTCCTGGTCGCCCTTCGTCTTCGGCTCGATCGCGATCTGGATGACCGGCTCGGGGAATTCCATGCGCTCGAGGATAACCGGCTTCAGCGGATCGCAGAGCGTATCGCCGGTGGTGGTTTCCTTGAGGCCAGCCAGAGCAACGATGTCGCCTGCATAGGCTTCTTCGATGTCTTCACGGCTGTTGGAGTGCATCTGCAGCATACGGCCGACGCGCTCGCGCTTGTCCTTGACCGTGTTCATGACAGACGTGCCCTTTTCGAGCTTGCCCGAGTAGATGCGTGCGAAGGTGAGCGAACCAACGAAGGGGTCGTTCATGATCTTGAACGCGAGCATGGAAAGCGGCTCGGAATCGTCAGCGTGACGCTCGATTTCGGCTTCCGTCTTGGCGTCGATGCCCTTGATCGCCGGAATGTCCAGCGGAGAAGGCAGATAGTCGACAACGGCGTCGAGGAGCGGCTGAACGCCCTTGTTCTTGAACGCGGTACCGCAGAACATCGGGTGGAACTTCACGTCGATGGTGCCGCGGCGAACGAGTTCACGAATCTTGTCGTTGTCCGGGTAGTTGCCTTCGAGGTAGGCTTCCATCGCTTCTTCGTCGATCTCGACAACCGTCTCGATCAGCTTTTCGCGATATTCTTCAGCCTTGGCCTTCATGTCCTCGGGGATCTCGACGACGTCCCACTGGGCGCCGAGCGACTCGTCGCGCCATACGAGAGCATTCATCTCGATCAGGTCGATAACGCCCTTGAACTCGGTCTCAGCGCCGATCGGCAGCTGCATGACAACGGCAGTGGCGCCGAGACGGGTCTTGATCATTTCTACCGAGCGGTAGAAGTCAGCACCGGTCTTGTCCATCTTGTTGCAGAAGATCATGCGCGGAACATGATACTTCTCAGCCTGACGCCAGACGGTTTCCGTCTGCGGCTCAACACCGGCGTTGGCGTCGAGCAGCGCGATGGCGCCGTCGAGAACGCGCAGCGAACGCTCGACTTCGATGGTGAAGTCAACGTGGCCGGGGGTGTCGATGATGTTGAAGCGGCGGGTCTTGCCGTCACGGCCCTTCCAGAAGGTCGTGGTCGCAGCGGACGTGATGGTGATACCACGCTCCTGCTCCTGCTCCATCCAGTCCATCGTGGCTGCGCCATCGTGAACTTCGCCGATCTTGTGCGACTTACCGGTGTAATAGAGAATACGCTCGGTGGTGGTCGTCTTGCCGGCGTCGATATGCGCCATGATACCGAAATTGCGGTAGTCTTCGATTTTATATTCGCGAGCCATAATGGACTGCCTTTCGATATGCGATCGGTTAAGATTACCAGCGGTAATGCGAGAATGCGCGGTTAGCGTCGGCCATCTTGTGCGTGTCTTCACGCTTCTTGACGGCGGAGCCGCGGTTGTTCGCAGCGTCCATGAGTTCGCCGGAGAGGCGATCGATCATGGTCGTTTCGTTGCGCTTGCGCGCAGCGGTGATCAACCAGCGGATTGCGAGGGCCTGGCGACGCTCGGGACGAACATCAACCGGAACCTGGTATGTCGCACCACCAACGCGGCGCGAACGCACTTCAACATGCGGCGCAACATTATCGAGGGCCGAATGGAACACGGCGAGCGGCTCCTGCTTCGTCTTGCCCTGAACGACGTCGAACGCGCCGTAAACGATGCTTTCTGCTACCGACTTCTTGCCGTGAAGCATGATGGCGTTCATGAACTTGGTGACGACCAGATCACCGAACTTCGGATCCGGGTTGATCTCACGCTTTTCTGCACTATGGCGACGGGACATACTTTTTGTCTCTCAATGTTATTGACGCTATACCACGCGGAGAACCTCGCGCAGCGCCGAATTGTTGTTGCCGAAATTACTTCGGACGCTTCGCACCGTACTTCGAACGGCGCTGCTTGCGGTTCTTGACGCCCTGGGTATCGAGAACACCGCGGATGATGTGGTAACGAACGCCCGGCAAGTCCTTCACGCGGCCGCCGCGGATCATGACGACAGAGTGTTCCTGAAGGTTGTGACCTTCGCCAGGAATGTAGCCGATGACTTCGAAGCCGTTGGTGAGGCGGATCTTGGCAACCTTACGCAGAGCCGAGTTCGGCTTCTTCGGGGTCGTCGTGTAAACGCGGGTGCAAACACCACGCTTCTGCGGGTTTTCCTGCAGGGCAGGAACCTTGTTGCGCTTTACCTGTGCCTGGCGAGGCTTGCGGATCAGCTGGTTTACGGTAGGCATATAACCATCCCTTGCAAAAACTACTTTAGCCACCCTCACGGGTGGCGGCTATGCCGTTGCCGGCGACGATGCACGCATATATCCTCATGCGCAAAACGTGGCCCGATCCGGTTTCACGGATGGACCACCAAGAGCAGAGGACACCGGATGAGGCGTCTTGCGTGCAACATTCGTGTCTTCTACGTGCAATGGAGACCCGTTTGAGATGATGTTCGGGAAAAAGCTTACCGAACGGCCAGCACCCACAGAGGCTCCGATGGCGGGCGTACTACTGTTTTAGCCAGCTTTCGTCAAGGGTGAATCCGCATTTTGCGCAGGCGCCCGGGGCCACGAACGCCAACGCAACGCCATTTCCCCCTCCCTATACCATAAGTCGGCATCAACGGCAGCGATTTTAACCTCCGGCCTTTGGCTTTTCATAAAATCCGTCTATTGATTCCCTCAGGCTGGCCGGACATGGCCGCGCCGCGGGCGGAACCGATTCCCCCTGCCCTAATGACAGCAACGAAAGATCAAGGAACCGCGTCATGAGCACCCTCCCCGACAACGACAACGGACGCGACGAGCCGATGGTCTTCATCGTCATCGGCAAGGCTTACGAAACCGACAACTCCGAGGGTATCGACATTCACGTCATCCTCAGGGCGCCGGATGACGACACAGCCGTTCGCGAAACGCTGAACGCGCTTTCCGAGGAGGGCTTCATCGAAGCCGATCTCGACCAGATCGGCATGCTGACCGAAATTCCCGATGAAGAGCCGCACGCCTCGGCCTATCAGGGCGCGCTCGAAGGCGAAGTCGCCATCATCCGCTTCGCCTGAAGAGCCTTGGCCATGGCGGTCAGACGTGTCGTCGCCAACATCGCTACCTCCGACCCCGCGCGGGCGCAGGTCTTTTATGGCGATATCCTCGGCATGCCGGTCGCCATGGATCACGGCTGGATCGTCACCCATGCCAGCCCGCTCAAGGCGCCGGCGCAGCTAAGCTTTGCGCGCGAAGGCGGTTCCGGCACAGATGTGCCGGACTTCTCCATAGAAGTCGACAATTTCGATGAGGTCCGCGACCGGATCGTCGCAGCCGGACTGCCGATAGAATACGGCCCCACCGTCGAGTCCTGGGGCGTACGTCGCCTGTTCGTACGCGACCCTTTTGGAAAGCTTGTCAATATATTAAGTCACTTATAGAATATATATTCTGAATAATATTATTGATTCTTAAAAGATTGAATGCCGCGCAAACATAGGCTTAGAATAGTTCCGACGCAAAATTTCGGGGTCGGGTTGGATACTTTATCGTCGTTAGACATTATCGATGACATTTATGAAGCGGCGCTTTTTCCCGACCGCTGGTCGCAGGTTCTGGCAAATGCCGGCGGCCGCCTCGGTTTTTGGGGCGGCGCCATCACCTGGGGCAAGGGGGAAGACCAGGCCTGGCTGCACACGCCCAACTTTCAAGAACTGATGAAGGACTACATGGCGGGAGGCTGGAATCACCGCAATGATCGCCTTACGCGTACTGCCCGTGAAGGCCGGTTCGCCTTCGTGCAGGATTTCGACGTCTTCACCCCTGATGAATGGGCCGAACTGCCGATCGTCCGTGAGTTCCTCAGGCCCCGCGGCCTGGGCTATGGTGCGACGACACAGGTCGCGCCGCCCGGCCATCCGGAGATGACAGTGCTGTTTGAACATAGGCTGGAAGCTGGCATAATCCGGCCTGATACGATGGCTGCGCTCGCCGGACTGAGGCCACATATCGCCCGTAGCCTTGCGCTCGCAACGCGGCTGCAACGGCAGAAAGCCGACGCGATGACCTTCGGCCTCAATGCCATTGGTGCTCCGGCAGCCGTGCTGCAGGCAAACGGCCTCATTCTCTCGGCCAACGATCTCTTCCTGTCATTGCAGAAATGTTTCGCCGCCCCCACACGCGACAGTATTGCCATTGCTGACGAGAGGGTGAACCGGCTCCTATACAAAGCGCTGGCCGGGCACGATGCTGGTTCCTTCCCTCTCCCCGCCGGTGAAGATAGACCCTGCATTCTTCACGTCATACCGCTGCGCAAGAAGGCGCTCGACTTATCTCCGAAAGGCAACGCCATCGTGCTCATATCGCAGCCCACCGGCACCATTGCCGACGCAAGCGCGTTATTGAAGGGGCTATACGACCTCACAAGAGGCGAGGCACGCGTGGCTTTGGAAATCATGAAAGGACTTTCGCTACCGGCAGTGGCGAAGCAATTGCAGATTTCCCATGAAACGGTGCGCAGCAACGCAAAGTCGATCTATGCCAAGACCGGCAGCGCAGGCCAGACCGATCTTGTTCGGCGCCTCTCTGTCCTGACCCGCTATAACATCCGGAAACAGGACTAACCCTGCTGCATATGCAGGAATGCCGGGCGACGGTGGAGGCGCCCGGCCTCTGTCCATACAAACAAAAACGCCCGGATTGCTCCGGGCGTTTTGCTTCGAACTTTGGGGGTCCGCAAAGCCCCTGCCCTGTCTGACCTTACTCGGCAGCCGGAGCCTGGTCCGTCATGTCCTGCAGCATCTGGTTTGCAGAACCTGCACCGGTACCCTTGCGGCGTTCCTCGAGAATGAGGTCGTCGCGCGAGGTGGCGATGCGGCGGATCTGCGTCATGGTGCCGCCGGTACCGGCCGGGATGAGACGGCCGACGATGACGTTTTCCTTGAGACCCTGCAGCGTGTCCGTCTTGCCGGCAATCGCAGCTTCCGTGAGAACCTTGGTGGTCTCCTGGAAGGATGCGGCCGAGATGAAGGACGGCGTCTGCAGCGAAGCCTTGGTGATGCCGAGCAGAACCGGCTCGCCATAGGCAGGCTTCTTGCCTTCTTCGATCAGGCGGTCATTGTTGTCATCGAGCTCGATGCGATCAACGTTGTCACCCACGATGTACTGGCTATCGCCAGCATCGGTGATTTCAACCTTCTGCAGCATCTGGCGAACGATCACCTCGATGTGCTTGTCGTTGATTACAACGCCCTGCAGACGGTAGACTTCCTGGATTTCGTTCACGAGGTAGGAAGCCAGAGCCTCCACGCCCTTGATCGCCAGAATGTCGTGCGGTGCCGGGTTACCGTCGAGGATGTATTCACCCTTTTCGATGTAGTCGCCTTCCTGAAGGTGGAAGGGCTTGCCCTTCGGGATCAGGTATTCGACCGGCTCGACGCCGTCTTCCGCAGGCTCGATCATCACGCGGCGCTTGTTCTTGTAGTCGCGGCCGAGGCGGATCGTACCATCGATCTCTGCGATGATGGCGTGATCCTTCGGACGACGGGCTTCGAACAGTTCCGCAACGCGCGGCAGACCACCGGTGATGTCCTTCGTCTTGGCGCTTTCCAGCGGCGAACGTGCAAGCACGTCACCCTGGGAGACCTTCGCACCCGGCTCGACCGACAGGATAGCGTCGACCGAGAGCTGGAAGCGGGCTTCGCCACCACGGGCAAGCTTCGCAACAGCGCCGGACGCGTCCTTGATGACGATCGCAGGCTTGAGATCCGAACCGCGCGGCGTCGAGCGCCAGTCAATGACCTGACGCTTGGTGATGCCGGTGGATTCGTCGGTTGCTTCCAGAACGGAGAGACCGTCGACGAGGTCTTCGAAGTGAACGGTACCTTCCACTTCCGTCATCATCGGACGGGTGTAGGGGTCCCACTCTGCAAGACGCTGGCCACGCTTTACCTTGTCGCCATCATCAACGAAGATCTTCGAACCGTAAGCCACACGCTGTGTAGAACGTTCCGCGCCGCGCTCATCAAGGATCGTAACGGACATGTTACGGCCCATGGCGATGAGAACGCCTTCGGAGTTCCGCAGGATGTTGCGGTTCTTGATCTGGATCGTGCCTTCATAAGACGCTTCGAGGAACGACTGGTCGACCACGTTTGCCGTGCCACCAAGGTGGAACGTACGCATGGTGAGCTGCGTGCCCGGTTCACCGATCGACTGAGCGGCGATAACGCCAACGGCTTCGCCCATGTTGACAGGCGTACCGCGTGCAAGGTCACGACCGTAGCAGACGCCGCAGACACCAACCTGCACTTCGCAGGTGAGCGCCGAGCGGATGCGAACGGACTGGATGCCAGCCTTCTCGATGGCAGCCACGTCGGCTTCGTCGATCAGCGTGCCAGCCTTGACGATGTTCTCGCCGGTGACCGGGTTGTCGATGTCATCGAGAGCCGTACGACCGAGGATACGCGCGCCGAGCGAAGCAACCACCTGACCGGCATCAACGATGGCAGTCATGGTGAGGCCCTTGTCGGTGCCGCAATCCCTGGAGTTGACGATGCAATCCTGCGCGACGTCGACGAGACGACGGGTCAGGTAACCCGAGTTCGCGGTCTTCAGGGCGGTGTCTGCGAGACCCTTACGGGCACCGTGGGTCGAGTTGAAGTACTCGTTAACGGTCAGGCCTTCCTTGAAGTTCGAGATGATCGGCGTCTCGATGATTTCACCCGATGGCTTCGCCATCAGGCCGCGCATGCCGCCCAGCTGACGCATCTGGTTCGGAGAACCACGAGCACCCGAGTGAGACATCATGTAGATGGAGTTCATCGGCTTCTGGCGGCCCGTTTCCGGATCGAACTCGACAGCCTTGATGCGTGCCATCATCTCTTCGGCGACCTTTTCGGTTGCCTTGCCCCAGGCGTCGACAACCTTGTTGTACTTTTCGCCCTGGGTGATGAGACCGTCATTGTACTGCTGTTCGTATTCCTTCACGAGAGCTTCGGTGTCGCCAACGATCTTCACCTTGCTGTCAGGAATGACCATGTCGTCCTTGCCGAACGAAATGCCGGCGCGGCAGGCATGGGCAAAGCCGAGCTGCATGATGCGGTCACAGAAGATGACCGTGTCTTTCTGGCCGCAATGACGGTAGACCGTGTCGATCATCTTGGAGATGTTCTTCTTGGTCATTTCCTGGTTGCAGACGTCGAAAGGCACGTTGACGTTCTTCGGCAGAAGTTCGCCAATCAACATACGGCCGGGGGTCGTCTCGTGGATCTTCGAAACCGGCTTGCCATCGGCATCCACGGTCTTGAAGCGACCACGGATCTTGGCATGCAGCGTCACGACCTTGTTTTCAAGTGCGTGATGCAGCTCACCGATGTCGGAGAAGGCCATGCCTTCGCCCGGCTCGTTCTGGTTCATGATCGACAGGTAATACAGGCCGAGAACCATGTCCTGCGAAGGAACGATGATCGGGTGGCCGTTTGCCGGATGCAGGATGTTGTTGGTCGACATCATCAGCACGCGCGCTTCCAGCTGGGCTTCCAGCGAAAGCGGAACGTGAACAGCCATCTGGTCACCGTCGAAGTCGGCGTTGAAGGCCGTGCAGACGAGCGGGTGCAGCTGGATGGCCTTGCCTTCGACCAGCATGGGTTCGAAAGCCTGGATACCCAGACGGTGCAGCGTCGGCGCGCGGTTCAAGAGAACCGGATGTTCGCGGATGACCTCGTCGAGGATATCCCAAACTTCAGGCTTTTCCTTTTCAACCAGCTTCTTGGCCTGCTTGACGGTCGAGGAATAACCCTTGGCGTCAAGACGGGCGTAGATGAACGGCTTGAACAGTTCGAGCGCCATCTTCTTCGGCAGGCCGCACTGGTGCAGCTTCAGTTCCGGACCGGTCACGATGACCGAACGACCGGAATAGTCGACGCGCTTGCCGAGAAGGTTCTGACGGAAGCGGCCCTGCTTGCCCTTGAGCATGTCGGAGAGCGACTTCAGCGGACGCTTGTTGGCACCCGTGATGACGCGGCCGCGACGGCCGTTGTCGAACAGCGCATCGACGGATTCCTGCAACATACGCTTTTCGTTGCGGATGATGATGCCAGGCGCACGAAGCTCGATCAGGCGCTTCAGACGGTTGTTACGGTTGATGACGCGGCGATAGAGATCGTTGAGGTCGGACGTCGCAAAACGGCCGCCATCCAGCGGAACCAGCGGACGCAGGTCCGGCGGAATGACCGGAACGACCTTCATGATCATCCATTCAGGACGGTTGCCCGATTCCATGAAGTTCTCGACGATCTTCAGGCGCTTCATCAGCTTCTTCTGCTTGAGATCCGACGTGGTCTCAGCAAGTTCGGCACGCAGGTCGCCGGCGATCTTTTCGAGGTTCATCGAAGCCAGCATCTCATAGATGGCTTCAGCGCCGATCATGGCGGTGAACTGGTCTTCGCCGAACTCGTCGACGGCGATCATGTACTCTTCTTCAGACAGAAGCTGGTTCTGCTTGAGCGAGGTGAGACCGGGTTCCGTGACAATGTAGTTCTCGAAATAGAGAACGCGCTCGACATCCTTCAGCGTCATGTCGAGCAGGGTCGAGATACGCGAAGGAAGCGACTTCAGGAACCAGATGTGGGCAACCGGCGCTGCGAGCTCGATATGGCCCATGCGCTCACGGCGAACGCGCGACAGCGTGACTTCGACGCCGCACTTTTCGCAGATGATGCCCTTGTACTTCATGCGCTTGTACTTGCCGCACAGGCACTCATAGTCCTTGATCGGCCCGAAGATACGCGCGCAGAAAAGACCGTCACGCTCAGGCTTGAACGTACGGTAGTTGATGGTTTCCGGCTTCTTGATCTCGCCGTAGGACCACGACAGGATTTTTTCCGGCGAAGCGATCGAAATCCGGATGGAATCGAAATGCTGCGCAGGCACCTGAGGATTGAAAAGATTCATGACCTCTTGGTTCATGCCTTGTCTCCTTGAGAGGCTAGCTGCTGCCCCTGTTTGCATCTGGACCGGCTTCTTCCCGGGTCGCCGTCCAGAGCTTTAAATACGGATTAACCGCATAATGCGGCGAAAGTATCCCGAACCGCAAAGACCGCTCGGGAAACCGGCAGGCGCCCTCTCAGGCGCCCGCCTCTATCGTGTTTATTCCGCCGCGTCAGGCAGCTGGTCTTCGGGCTGGTTCTCGATCTTCGAGTTTTCCAGCTCGACGGACAGGCCGAGCGACCGCATTTCCTTGACGAGAACGTTGAAGCTCTCGGGGATACCGGCTTCGAAGGTGTCGTCGCCACGGACGATCGCTTCGTAAACCTTGGTACGGCCAGCCACGTCGTCCGACTTGACGGTGAGCATTTCCTGCAGCGTGTAAGCCGCGCCGTATGCTTCCAGAGCCCAGACTTCCATTTCCCCGAAGCGCTGACCGCCGAACTGCGCCTTGCCGCCCAGCGGCTGCTGGGTAACGAGCGAGTAAGGACCGATCGAACGAGCGTGGATCTTGTCGTCGACAAGGTGGTTCAGCTTGATCATGTACATGTAGCCGACGGTGACCTTGCGGTCGAACGGCTCACCGGTACGGCCGTCGTAAAGAACGGACTGACCGGATTCATGCAGACCTGCCTTCTTCAGCATCGCGGCAACGTCAGGCTCGTGCGCACCGTCGAAAACCGGAGTCGCGATGGAAACACCGCGCTTGGCTTCTTCGGCGAGCTTGACGAGCGAGTCGTCGTCAAAACGCTGAACCTCGTCATTGGCTTCAGACGCGTAGATTTCCGTCAGCTCGCTGCGAAGCTCGCTGATGTCCATCGTCTTGCGATACTCTTCGAGCATCTCGCCGATCTTCTTGCCCATGCCTGCGCATGCCCATGCGAGGTGGGTTTCGAGGATCTGGCCGACGTTCATGCGCGAAGGCACGCCGAGCGGGTTCAAGCAGATATCGACATGCGTGCCGTCTTCGAGGAACGGCATGTCCTCGACCGGAACGATACGCGAGACGACGCCCTTGTTACCGTGACGGCCGGCCATCTTGTCGCCCGGCTGGATCTTGCGCTTAACGGCAACGAAGACCTTGACCATCTTCATGACGCCCGGAGGCATTTCATCGCCGCGCTGGACCTTTTCGACCTTGTCCATGAAGCGCTGCTCAAGGCGCGACTTGGATTCGTCGTACTGGCCGCGAAGTGCTTCGATCTCAGCTTGGGCCTTTTCGTCCTCGACGGCGAACATCCACCACTGCGAGCGGGGATATTCGGAGACGACGGCGTTGGAGAGCTCGACGCCCTTCTTGAAGCCTTTCGGACCGGCAATCGAAACCTGGCCACGCAGCATGTCGATCAGACGGCCGTAGACGTTACGGTCGAGGATCGCCTGCTCGTCGTCACGGTCCTTCGCCAGACGCTCGATCTCTTCGCGCTCGATAGCCATCGCGCGCTCGTCCTTCTCCACACCGTGACGGTTGAAGACGCGGACTTCCACGACCGTACCGAACGTGCCCGGAGGCATGCGCATGGAGGTGTCGCGAACGTCGGAAGCCTTTTCACCGAAGATGGCGCGCAGAAGCTTTTCTTCCGGCGTCATCGGGCTTTCGCCCTTCGGCGTGATCTTGCCGACGAGGATGTCGCCCGGCTGAACTTCCGCACCGATGTAGACGATACCGGCTTCGTCGAGGTTCTTCAGCGCTTCTTCCGAAACGTTCGGAATATCGCGCGTGATTTCTTCCGGACCAAGCTTCGTGTCACGCGCCATCACTTCGAATTCTTCGATGTGGATGGAGGTGAACACGTCGTCGGAAACGATACGCTCCGACATCAGGATCGAGTCTTCGTAGTTGTAGCCATTCCAGGGCATGAACGCGACGAGCGCGTTACGGCCGAGGGCCAGGTCACCGAGGTCGGTCGACGGACCATCCGCGATGATGTCACCCTTGGAGATGATATCGCCGACGGAGACCAGCGGACGCTGGTTGACGCAGGTGTTCTGGTTCGAACGCTGGAACTTCTGCAGACGGTAGATGTCAACGCCGGACTTGCCTGCATCGAGATCTTCCGTGGCGCGGATAACGATACGCGTCGCGTCGACCTGGTCGAC
Source organism: Agrobacterium sp. MS2 (assembly GCF_003261015.1). Classification (NCBI taxonomy): domain Bacteria; kingdom Pseudomonadati; phylum Pseudomonadota; class Alphaproteobacteria; order Hyphomicrobiales; family Rhizobiaceae; genus Agrobacterium; species Agrobacterium sp. MS2. The sequence continues at coordinate 13,087 of NZ_QLNF01000060.1, forward strand.
GACACCGCCGCGGCGAGCCGCGATGGCAGCGCCGGAGTCGCGAGCAACGATCGGTTCCATACCCGTGCCGACGAACGGCGCTTCCGCCCGCAGAAGCGGAACGGCCTGACGCTGCATGTTCGAGCCCATGAGAGCGCGGTTGGCGTCGTCGTTTTCCAGGAACGGAATGAGAGCCGCTGCGACCGAAACGAGCTGCTTCGGCGAAACGTCCATCAGGTTGATGTTGTCACGCGGTGCGAGCATAACTTCGCCCGAGTGACGGCAGACGACGAACTCTTCCGAGAAAGAACCGTCTTCATTGAGCGGCGCGTTGGCCTGCGCGACGTAATACTTCGCCTCTTCCATGGCGGAGAGGTAGATAACGTCGTTCGTGACCTTGCCGTCGGTGATCTTGCGGTACGGGCTCTCGATGAAGCCGTACTTGTTGACACGGGCAAAGGTTGCAAGCGAGTTGATCAAACCGATGTTCGGGCCTTCCGGCGTCTCGATCGGGCAAATACGGCCGTAGTGGGTCGGGTGAACGTCGCGGACTTCGAAGCCGGCGCGCTCGCGGGTCAGACCACCCGGTCCAAGAGCCGAAAGACGACGCTTGTGGGTGATTTCCGAAAGCGGGTTCACCTGGTCCATGAACTGCGACAGCTGCGAGGAACCGAAGAATTCGCGAACGGCAGCAGCTGCCGGCTTCGCGTTGATCAGGTCCTGCGGCATCACGGTGTCGATTTCGATCGAGGACATACGTTCCTTGATCGCACGTTCCATGCGCAGAAGGCCCAGACGATACTGGTTTTCCATCAACTCGCCGACAGAACGCACACGGCGGTTGCCGAGGTTGTCGATGTCGTCGATTTCGCCCTTGCCGTCGCGCAGTTCGACCAGCATCTTGACGACGGCGAGGATGTCTTCCTTGCGCAGCGTGCGCACGGTGTCTTCCGCGTCGAGGTCGAGGCGCATGTTCATCTTCACGCGACCAACGGCCGAAAGATCGTAACGCTCTGCATCGAAGAACAGCGAGTTGAACATCGCTTCCGCGGAATCCATGGTCGGCGGCTCACCCGGACGCATGACGCGGTAGATGTCGAACAGGGCTTCCTGGCGGTTCTCGTTCTTGTCGGCAGACAGTGTATTGCGGATATAGGCGCCAACATTGACGTGGTCGATGTTGAGAACCGGAATCTCGTCAAAACCGGACTGCAGGATCAGACCGAGGGTCTTCTCGTCGATTTCGTCGCCGGCCTCGAGATAGATTTCACCCGTCTCGTAGTTGACGATGTCTTCGGCCAGATAGTTGCCGTACAGGTCTTCGTCGGTCGCCTTCAGCGCCTTGAGGCCCTTTTCGGAGAGCTGGCGGATAAGGCGCGGCGTGAGCTTCTTGCCGGCCTCGACGACCACTTCGCCGGTATCGGCGTCGATCATGTCGGTGACGACCTTGGCGTTCTTTAGCGCTTCGGGCTGGAACGGAATACGCCAGCCGTCGCCGTCGCGCTCATAGGAAGCCTTGGTGTAGAAGGTCGACAGAATGTCTTCGCCGTCCATGCCAAGCGCCATCAGCAGCGAGGTCACGGGGATCTTGCGGCGACGGTCGATACGCGCATAGACGATATCCTTGGCGTCGAACTCGATGTCGAGCCAGGAACCGCGATACGGAATGACACGGGCAGCGAAGAGCAGCTTGCCGGAAGAATGGCTCTTGCCCTTGTCGTGATCGAAGAACACGCCCGGCGAACGGTGCATCTGCGAAACGATGACGCGCTCGGTGCCGTTGACGATGAACGTGCCGTTATTGGTCATAAGCGGCATGTCGCCCATGTAGACGGACTGTTCCTTGATGTCCTTGATGGACTTCGCGCCCGTATCTTCATCGATATCGAACACGATGAGGCGCAGCGTCACCTTGAGCGGCGCTGCATAGGTCAGATCGCGCTGCCGGCATTCTTCGACGTCGAACTTCGGCGCTTCGAATTCGTAGGATACGAATTCGAGCATGGAGGCGCCGGAAAAATCGGTGATCGGGAATACGGATTTGAAAACGGCATTCAATCCCTCGTCGGGACGGCCACCCTTGGGCTCGTCAACCATGAGAAACTGGTCGTACGAAGCCTTCTGAACCTCAATGAGGTTCGGCATTTCCGCTACTTCTGGAATTTTGCCGAAAAACTTGCGTACGCGCCTGCGACCGTTAAACGAAAGGGTCTGAGCCATCGTCGCTCCTTTAAAAATTGCATCCGGGCCTGCAACGGACGGGAACCGATGGCCAGTCGATCCCGTCAATCAATGGGTATCCTCAATCTCGTTCCACATCCCGGATCGATCAGGCCGGATTGCCTTGATGAGCCGGTTCGGAACCATTCTCTTGAAGAACCCATTACCCAAAAGCCATTTTCACGCGGCTTTTGGGTAATGAGTTTTAAAAACGATGACGACGAGAAGGGGCATTAAGCCCCTTCCCGCCAGCAATCGCAAGATTACTTAACGTCAACCTTGGCGCCTGCGTCTTCAAGCTTCTTCTTGAGATCAGCAGCTTCAGCCTTGGAAACGGCTTCCTTGACCGGCTTCGGAGCGCCTTCAACGAGGTCCTTGGCTTCCTTGAGGCCGAGGCCGGTGATGCCGCGAACTTCCTTGATGACGTTGATCTTGTTGGCGCCAGCGTCAACCAGGATAACGTCGAACTCGGTCTTTTCTTCTTCCGGAGCAGCAGCAGCAGCAGCGCCGCCAGCAGCAGCAACGGCTACCGGAGCAGCAGCGGAAACGCCCCACTTTTCTTCGAGAAGCTTGGACAGTTCTGCAGCTTCCAGAACGGTCAGCGAGGAGAGGTCTTCTACGATCTTTGCGAGATCAGCCATTTTGATAGTTCCTTTTGTTCAGTTCGAACCAGTTTGAATATTTACAGCGAAAAACCGCCTTAAGCGGCTTCGTCCTTCTTGGCGTAAGCCGAGAACACCCGAGCCAGCTGGCTTGCAGGTGCGGCGACAACCGTAGCGACGCGAGTTGCCGGGGCATTGAGAAGGCCCAGCAGCTTTGCGCGCAGCTCGTCCAGCGAAGGCAGGGTCGCGAGCGACTTGACTGCTTCGGCGTTGAGCGTGGTTGCGCCCATGGCGCCGCCCAAAACAACGACCTTGTCGTTGGTCTTGGCGAAATCCATGACGACTTTCGGAGCGATCATCGGGTCAGTGCTGTATGCAATCAGCGTCTGTCCCTTGAAGAGATTGGTCATCCCTTCCGACTCCGTACCCTGAAGAGCGATCTTGGCCAGGCGGTTCTTCGCGACCTTGACGGTGCCTCCGGCAGCGCGCATCTTCGAACGGAAGTCGTTCATCTGCGCAACGGTGACACCAGCATAGTGGGCCACGACAACCGAACCGGAAGCCTTGAAGACTTCGTTCAGCTCCGTGACGAATTCGCGTTTTTCCGCTCTTTCCACTGTCTGTCTCCAGTAGACGGGGCCACATGATTGTGAACCCGTCGGGTTTGCCTTTGCCCCAAGGGACCTTTTTACAAAGATCCCGAGCGACGCTCGAGGATCCTGTCCCCCGCTCTGTCGCCGCAAACGGCTTCAGGCACAGGCACACCAGGTTCGAACCGGACAGTCAGGCATCGACAGATGCCTCAAATCCAGCCTCACCCGTCTCATGCAGGCTAAATGATTAAGGCCGGGCCCCGAAGGACATGGCCACCCGCAATCTCGGACAGGAGTTCCGGGTTTCCCCGGAAATCTCCGGCTCCTGGGAGCCGGAAATTCTTTTATTCACACTTCACTCCGGAAGCGCGAGAATTGATTAAGCCGTAACCGACGAAGGGTCGATCTTGACACCCGGACCCATGGTCGAGGAAATCGCGACGCGCTTGACATAGTTGCCCTTGGCGCCAGCCGGCTTTGCCTTGATGACCGCATCGGCGAAAGCCTTGATGTTTTCCTCAAGAGCCTTGGCGTCGAACGAAGCCTTGCCAACGCCAGCGTGCACGATACCGGCCTTTTCGACGCGGAATTCGACAGCGCCACCCTTGGATGCCTTGACAGCACCGGCAACGTCCATGGTCACGGTTCCGACCTTCGGGTTCGGCATCATGCCACGCGGGCCGAGTACCTTGCCGAGACGGCCGACGAGCGGCATCATGTCCGGGGTCGCGATGCAGCGATCGAAGTCGATCTTGCCGCCCTGAACGATTTCAACCAGTTCTTCCGCACCAACAACGTCAGCGCCGGCAGCCGTGGCTTCATCAGCCTTGGCGCCACGGGCGAAGACGGCGACGCGAACGTCACGACCCGTGCCGTTCGGCAGGTTGACAACGCCACGAACCATCTGGTCCGCATGGCGCGGGTCAACGCCGAGGTTCATCGAAACTTCAACGGTTTCGTCGAACTTGGCGACTGCACGTTCCTTGACCATCGAAATGGCGTCGGTGAGAACGTAGAGCTTGTTCGGATCCACGCCTTCGCGGATCTTCTGAATGCGCTTTGCTACCTTCGCCATGATCAACCTACCACTTCCAGGCCCATGGCGCGGGCAGAGCCCTCAACCATTGCCATTGCGCCTTCGATGTCGGCTGCGTTCAGATCCTTCATCTTGGCTTCAGCGATCGACTTGACCTGAGCCTTGGTGATGGAGCCGACCTTGGCGCCCTTGCCAGGCGTCTTGGAACCGGAGGTGATCTTTGCTTCCTTCTTCAGCCAGTACGTCATCGGCGGCTGCTTCATGACGAAGGTGAAGGACTTGTCCTGGTAATAGGTGATGACGACCGGGATCGGCATACCCTTTTCCATTTCCTGCGTGGCGGCATTGAACGCCTTGCAGAATTCCATGATGTTAATGCCACGCTGACCAAGTGCAGGACCGATCGGCGGGGACGGATTGGCCGACCCAGCCTTTACCTGCAACTTGAGCTGGCCTGCAACTTTCTTAGCCATATCTCTCTGCCTTTCAATTCAAACCGGTTGCCCGGCTTCTCTAAGCCGGATTTCTCCGGCGGCTGCGGTTGCGTGGTGCGGCACCCTGCCCCGGCTTAAAGAGCCAGTTAGCCTTCCACGCGCTTGGGGCATCGCCCCGCCAATCAGACCTTCTCGACCTGATTGTATTCCAGCTCGACCGGCGTTGCGCGGCCGAAAATCGAAACTTCCACCTTCAGGCGCGAACGCTCTTCGTCCACGTCCTGAACCACGCCGTTGAACGACGCGAAAGGACCGTCGGAGACGCGAACCTGCTCGCCGATCTCGAACGAAACCGAAGACTTCGGACGCTCGACACCTTCCTGAACCTGACCAAGGATACGCTCGGCTTCATAATCCGGAATCGGAACAGGCTTGCTGTCCGAACCGAGAAAACCGGTGACCTTCGGCGTGTTCTTGATGAGGTGATAAGCCTCGTCCGTCAGGTTGGCGCGCACCAGCACGTAACCCGGAAAGAACTTGCGCTCGCTATCGACCTTGCGGCCGCGGCGCACCTCGACCACCTTTTCGGTCGGCACGAGGATTTTCTCGAAAAGATGGTCCAGACCCTTCTGACGGGCCTTTTCCTCGATCGACTCGGCGACCTTCTTTTCGAAATTCGAATATGCGTGAACGATATACCAGCGCGCTGCCATCTTTACTCTCCGTTCAATCCGTTACCGGCCGACGTTCAGCACAAGGCTGAGAATCCAGCCAATGAGCTGGTCAGCAGCAAAAAAGAACAGAGCCGCGAAAATGACCATCACCAGCACCATAGCCGTCGAAATCATGGTCTCGCGGCGCGACGGCCAAGTGATCTTTGACGCTTCGGCGCGAACCTGCTGCAGAAACGTAAACGGATTGGTTTTGGATGCCATTGACTGCCCACGCAATTACGGCGCGTAAAGCCGAACTAATCAGCCCCACGCACCGCGTGTCTGTTTTGACCCTACATAAACACCGATTCCGCTTTTAACAAGAGGAAATCGACATTCGGCGAAATTCGCCGGTAAACCGGCCCCATCTGCCATGCAGCGAAAACCGCGCTTGCGAATGGAAAGTGGCAGGGGCAGAGGGGCTCGAACCCCCGACCTGCGGTTTTGGAGACCGCCGCTCTACCAACTGAGCTATACCCCTTAATCACCTGAACCGGCCGCGAAATCGCTTGGCCAATTCGGTATGCGCTCCTTTAAGGTGCAGGGAAAAGAATGGCAAGTGTGTTTTTTGTTTTTTCCACTCTGCCCCCGAAAATCATGCACCCGTCAGGTTTTGACGTATTTCCGCCAGTCATGCTCTTCCTTGAAACCAAGGATCTCGCGAATCTTGCGGTTGGAGATCAATCCCTCATGCTCTCCGATCTCGCGGCGGAATTGCACATGAGGGAAATATGTCCGGGCAAGCTCGCGCGTGGGGACCGTTGCCGTAGCTGTATCATTAACGGCATTGAAGACCTGATAACCGAGGCCATCCTTTTCGATGCAAAGATGGCAGATCTGGCCGAGATCACGTGCGTCGATATAGCCCCAGGCGTTGCGTTTGCGTGTTTCCGGATGGGCAAAGAAATCGGGAAACTTCTCATACTCATCGGGTTCGATGACATTGCCGATTCGCAGCGCGTAAATGTCGTATCCGCTTCGCTCGGCAAAGGCCCGCGCGGTTCTTTCATTCACCACCTTCGACAGCCCGTAGGAATCCATCGGATCGACATCGTAGTCCTCTTCAAGCGGGAAGTGGTGAAAATCCTTCTCGCCCTCGGCGAAACAGACCCCGTACGTGGTCTCGCTCGATGCTATCACTACCTTTCGGATGCCAAGCTTTATCGCGGCCTCGATGACATTATAGGTTCCCATGGTGTTGATACGGAACGTCTCGTTGTCCGGCTTGATCAAAATGCGTGGAACCGCAGCAAAATGGATCACCGCATCAAAGGGCAGAACACCCTTCCCGCTTTCGAGCTCCGCGAAGTTCCGATGCATGGAAAGGGCATTAAAAACCTGCCCGCTGTCCGTGATATCGACGATGAGATTGGTCACGCCCGGCCTGTCGAGCGGAACGAGATCGATGTTGTGGACCTCATATCCCTTGTCGATGAGCCACGGGATCACATGTCGTCCGGCCTTGCCGGAACCACCGGTAAACAGAATGCGCTTCTTCATGATACTCCTCATCATCTCCCCAGCAATGAAGTAGCAGCCGGGACCGAGGAACGAAAGCTCCCATCCTCCAGGCGCGAGACACAAAACAAAAAACCCCGCTGTCTCCAGCGGGGTTTTCGTCAAGCCTTTTCAGGCCTTAAGATTACTCGACGATCGAGGCAACGATGCCGGCGCCGACGGTACGGCCGCCTTCGCGGATAGCGAAGCGCAGCTTTTCTTCCATCGCGATCGGAACGATCAGCTCGACGTCAAC
>NZ_QLNF01000006.1:0-3254 GCF_003261015.1 Agrobacterium sp. MS2
CTAGTCCGTCGCCAATCGTTTGGCGCGCCGTCTGCAGCGTAGTGGCCGAAGGCCACGTCAGCGTGAAGACAGAACAGATCATCAAGCTTCGCTTGATGAGCATGAACAATGGGAACGAAGAAGTCGATCGAGCTATTAGTAACGGTAAGCTTCACACATTGCTGTGCTTCCACACCCGTCCTATCAACGTGGTCGTCTTCCACGGCTCTGATAGGGAACACTCGTTTTCAGGTTGGTTTCCCGCTTAGATGCCTTCAGCGGTTATCCATTCCGTATATAGCTACTCTGCTATGCCCTTGGCAGGACAACAGATCCACCAGAGATACGTCCATCCCGGTCCTCTCGTACTAGGGACAGATCCTGTCAATATTCCTACACCCACGGCAGATAGGGACCGAACTGTCTCACGACGTTCTGAACCCAACTCACGTACCGCTTTAAATGGCGAACAGCCATACCCTTGGGACCTGCTCCAGCCCCAGGATGCGATGAGTCGACATCGAGGTGCCAAACAACCCCGTCGATATGGACTCTTGGGGGTCATCAGCCTGTTATCCCCGGCGTACCTTTTATCCGTTGAGCGATGGCCCTTCCACACGGGACCACCGGATCACTATGACCGACTTTCGTCTCTGCTCGACTTGTCAGTCTCGCAGTCAGGCTAGCTTATGCCATTGCACTCGACGACCGATTTCCGACCGGTCTGAGCTAACCATCGCGCGCCTCCGTTACTCTTTCGGAGGCGACCGCCCCAGTCAAACTACCCACCATACACTGTCCCGGATCCGGATAACGGACCGCGGTTAGACATCCACGAAGATAAGGGTGGTATTTCAAGGATGGCTCCACAGAAACTGGCGTCCCTGCTTCAAAGCCTACCACCTATCCTACACATGCCTTGGCGAATGCCAGTGTAAAGCTATAGTAAAGGTGCACGGGGTCTTTCCGTCTGACCGCAGGAACCCCGCATCTTCACGGGGAATTCAATTTCACTGAGTCTATGTTGGAGACAGCGGGGAAGTCGTTACGCCATTCGTGCAGGTCGGAACTTACCCGACAAGGAATTTCGCTACCTTAGGACCGTTATAGTTACGGCCGCCGTTTACTGGGGCTTCAGTTCAGAGCTTGCACCCCTCCCTTTAACCTTCCAGCACCGGGCAGGCGTCAGACCCTATACGTCGTATTGCTACTTCGCAGAGCCCTGTGTTTTTGATAAACAGTCGCTACCCCCTGGTCTGTGCCACCCCATCATACTTGCGTACAAAAGGGTCACGCTTCTTCCGAAGTTACGCGTGCAATTTGCCGAGTTCCTTCAACATAGTTCTCTCAAGCGCCTTGGTATACTCTACCTGACCACCTGTGTCGGTTTCGGGTACGGTCTATACGGTGGAGCTATTTCCTGGAACCTCTTCGCCGCCCAACCAATCCAATAAGGTTGAACAACACACGAGATCCGTCACTACCACCAGGCCCACGAATATTAACGTGGTTCCCATCGACTACGCGTGTCCGCCTCGTCTTAGGGGCCGGCTAACCCTGCTCAGATTAACTTTAAGCAGGAACCCTTGGTCTTTCGGCGAGGGAGTCTCTCACTCCCTTTATCGTTACTCATGTCAACATTCGCACTTCCGATATCTCCAGCAGCCCTCACGGGTCCGCCTTCACAGACTTACGGAACGCTCCGCTACCACTTGCATTGCTGCAAATCCTCAGCTTCGGTGCATGGCTTTAGCCCCGTTACATTTTCGGCGCAAAGACCCTTATTTAGACCAGTGAGCTGTTACGCTTTCTTTAAATGATGGCTGCTTCTAAGCCAACATCCTGGTTGTTTTGGGATCCTCACATCCTTTCCCACTTAGCCATGACTTGGGGACCTTAGCTGGAGGTCAGGGTTGTTGCCCTTTTCACGACGGACGTTAGCACCCGCCGTGTGTCTGCCGACTAGTACTCCTCGGTATTCGGAGTTTGGTTAGGATCAGTAAGACGGTGAGTCCCCATAGCCCATCCAGTGCTCTACCCCCGAGGGTATTCGGTCGACGCTCTACCTAAATAGATTTCGCGGAGAACCAGCTATTTCCGAGTTTGATTGGCCTTTCACCCCTAGCCACAAGTCATCCCGAACTATTGCAACAGTTATGGGTTCGGCCCTCCAGTTGGTGTTACCCAACCTTCAGCCTGCTCATGGCTAGATCACTCGGTTTCGGGTCTAATGCAACTAACTCAATCGCCCTATTCAGACTCGCTTTCGCTGCGCCTACACCTACCGGCTTAAGCTTGCTAGTTACACTAAGTCGTTGACCCATTATACAAAAGGTACGCCGTCACCCTTGCGGGCTCCGACTGTTTGTAGGCATCCGGTTTCAGGTTCTATTTCACTCCCCTCGTCGGGGTGCTTTTCACCTTTCCCTCACGGTACTTGTTCGCTATCGGTCATGCACGAGTACTTAGGCTTGGAGAGTGGTCTCCCCATGTTCAGACAGGATTTCACGTGTCCCGCCCTACTCAAGGACAATGACTGTTCTACGCGTAAGGGGCTATCACCCTCTATGGCCGACTTTTCCAAATCGTTCCGCTTTATTCATCATTGCCACTGGCCTGGTCCGCGTTCGCTCGCCACTACTTGCGGAGTCTCGGTTGATGTCCTTTCCTGCAGGTACTTAGATGTTTCAGTTCCCTGCGTTCGCTTCTTACCCCTATGTATTCGAAAGTAAGATACCTTATCACAATGCTTGGAAACCCAGGCCGTTCGTTAAAACAGACTGGATTTTCCAAGCATTTAAGGTGGGTTGCCCCATTCGGAGATCCATGGATCAAAGCTTATTCGCAGCTCCCCACGGCTTTTCGCAGCGTATCACGTCCTTCTTCGCCTGTGCATGCCAAGGCATCCACCAAATGCCCTTAATTCACTTCTTCGTTCTCATTGTCTATGCTCATCCATAGCCGTTCCAAAGGAACGGCAACCTGATTACCTTTTACAATCAAGTCCTTCCTGATGACATCGACGTGTCGGTACGGTCTTCATTGAGGGCACGCCGGTGCACCTCGAAGCCATACCATTAAGACCAGCTTCTCGAGATATCATCCGGTGATGCGCGGTCAGGCAACATCAATCCAGCATTCCCATCAGATGAAGGCCTAAACCTTCAAACAACAAAAATGCCTCGGACAAGCTTTCCTACCTACCTCCAATCCCTCCACCAATTCCGGCCGACTAAGCCATCACATGGTTTCACAGGGACTGGGCTCGGACGTTT
>NZ_QLNF01000061.1:0-4961 GCF_003261015.1 Agrobacterium sp. MS2
TGCGCATGTGATGGTGACAACGCGTCAGGTGGGTGAGGGCGGTCTTGGGAGCAAGACCTTTCTTGAGCACAAGAATGGGCGTTTGTTGGCAAATGGCATGGCAACGACGGACATGCAGCTTCGCGACATCCGGCAGGCGTGGGAGGGGATTGCTAATCGTCAGCTTGCCCGTGAGGGTCTGGATATCTGGATTGATCATCGCTCGCATGAGGAGCGGGGACTTGAGATTTCGCCGACGGCGCATATGGGTGTTCACGCTACGCAGATCCAGCGACGAGAGGGCGGCGTTGACCGGACGCGGTTGGATACGGAAGCTGCGTCTAAGAATGCTGATCTGATCCGGGAGAAGCCGGAGCAAGTTCTGGCGCTGATCATAGCGGAGAAGAGCGTTTTTGATCGGCATGATGTGGCGCGCATGCTGCATCGCTACATCAATGACGATGCGCAGGCGTTCCAGAATGCGTTTGCCGCAGTCATGGCGTCGCCGGCCTTGACCGAGCTACAGGCGGAGCGCGTGGACGGGGAGACGGGCGAGGTTGAGCTTGCGAAGTACTCGACGCGCGAGATGGTTGAGATCGAAAGCGCCATGGCTGATCGCGCAGAACTGTTGCGGCAGGCGCGCAGCCATGGCGTTGATCGTCCATATGTCGATCGAGCAATAGCAAAGCAGGACGCTGCGATCCGCACAAGCTCCGGCGACAGTTCTGCACGGCTTTCTGATGAACAGCGACGAGCGATTGAACACATCACGGGGCCAGAGCGGGTGGCCGCGGTCGTCGGCTTTGCAGGCGCTGGCAAGTCGACGATGCTGGCGGCTGCGCGCGAGGCTTGGGAGGCTCAAGGCTACCGTGTGCATGGTGCGGCCTTGTCGGGTAAAGCGGCTGAAGGTTTAGAAGAAAGTTCCGGCATCGAGAGCCGGACCCTGGCTTCATGGTCTCATGGATGGGAGCGGGACAGGAACCAGATTGGCCGCGGCGATGTCTTCGTCATCGACGAGGCGGGCATGGTGGGAAGCCGTCAGCTCGCGCGCTTCGTCAACGAGGTCGAACAGCGTGGCGCCAAGCTCGTTCTTGTCGGCGATCATGAGCAGCTTCAGGCGATCGGGGCGGGGGCACCGTTTAGAGCGATTGCCGAGCAAATAGGTTATGCTGAACTTTCCGATATCAGGCGTCAGCGCGAGGACTGGCAGCGAGAAGCGTCTGTGTCCTTTGCCACGCATAAGACGGCCGAGGGATTGGCTGCCTATTGCGATCACGGCAATGTCAGGTTTGCGACGACGCGCGATGAGGTGCTCTCAGAGATCGTGCGAGATTATCTTGCCGATCGTGATGGCCGTCCTGATGGCACACGGGTTGCGATGGCGCATCGCCGGGTTGATGTGCTGGCGATCAATGAGGGGATCCGGGCTGAGCTGCAGGCGCGGGGCGAGCTGGCGATGGTGAAGCCGGCGGATGCGATCGGGGCAAGGCAGGGTCATACGGGGGCGGAAGATCTTGGCCTTCATGACCAGCGTAACGAGCGCCCGACCTTCACCTACCAGACGAATGATGGAAAACGCGATTTTGCCGAAGGCGACCGGATTGTCTTCCTGGAGAATGATCGCGAGGTTGGTGTCAAGAACGGCATGCTTGGCACGGTCGAGCATGTCGCGGAAAACAGGATCATCGCCAAGCTTGATGGGCGGGGCGGCGACAGTGTCAGCATTCCCACCGACAGCTACCGGGCATTCGATCACGGTTATGCGACGACGATCCACAAGAACCAGGGTGCGACGGTCGATCGTGCCTTTGTGATGGCTTCGGGTACCATGGATCGACATTTGACCTATGTTTCCATGACCCGGCATCGCGATGGCGTTAAACTCTATGCGAGCCAGGAGGAGTTTGCCGGTCGAAAGTCTGGCCAGCACCTCGTTGCCGGTAAGCTGGTGGAGCATGGTGTGGCACCGTTCGAGCACAAGGCGGGCAATCGTGGCAGCTACTTTGTGACGCTTGAGACAGCCCAGGGTGAGCGGCAGACGACGTGGGGTGTGGGGCTGCAAGCGGCGATCAAGCAAGCCGGTGCTGATATTGGTGCCACGATTGGCCTGAAGTATGAGGGCTCTGTGCCGGTGACGCTTCCCGATGGGACTGAGACACATCGTAATGCTTGGCGGGTTCAAGATGCCAATGAGCTTGCCTATAGCCAGCTTGCAGAGCGTCTGTCGCGATCTGGGGTCAAGGAGACGACGCTCGACTATACGGAAGGCTCTGCCGAGCGTCAGTTCGCCGAACGTCGGGGTATGGCAGAGCCGATCGGCGTCCGCAGCGAGATCAGGATAGAAATCCCGACAGAGGGAGCCGATCTACGGTCGGATAAGGAGAGGACTGGCCAGCGGCTTTTGCCAAGTTCGTCCGAACATAGCGACTACCAATCGACTGAGGAGCAACAGCCGAAGCGCAGCATGTTTGACGGGCTGAAGCTGAATGCAAGCCGGGGTGGTGAAGCAGAACGGCCTTCACGAGAAACCGGCCGGCAGGTGCTAGAGCGAACTTCCAGTGATCGTCTGTCTGAGCGGGTGCGGGCGATGTCTGCGTTTGAGCAGGCTGTCGACCGTTATGCCCAAGCCTATAGCCGCATAGACAGGCAGCTGCAGCAGAACCTGTCGATTCTTGAAGGGCAGATGCAGGCCTATCGCCTCGCCGCTGACGATCTGGAGCAGGTGCGGCCGGGTTCACACGCGCTTATCCGGTCAGCCATGCAATATGATCCAAAGACATCGGAGGCCATGACCGAGCGGTCCGGTCGCGAGCGGGTCGACTTGCTCGTCTCTGGCATGGAGAGAGAACGTGTACATCAAGCCGATCCGAACATGCGGGCCGAACGATTCATTCAGCGCTGGAGCGAACTCAAGGCTGAGCGCCAGGAGCTGCGCGGGGCCCAGCATGGTGAGGCGCGTGGCAAGCTCGAGGGCGAGATGCGGCAGATGAGCCAGAGCCTGAAGCGCGATCCGCAGCTGCAATCCACCCTGCGCCGCCGGGCACAGGAGCTCGGAGTCAGCCATCTGGCTCGAGAGCAGAGCCTGGCACGTGAAATGGAGCGCCAGCTCACCCAGGGCCGCAGCCAGACCCAAGGCATTGAGCGATAGAAGGAGAGGGCATGCCGCCAGACAATCGCGATCCGTTCGAGCACAGTGTCGAGGAGCTTGAGGGAGCCAGACTTCCTGAGCGCCAAACAGGAGTAGTTTCTCACGAAACTGGCGAGGATGATGTTGACGCCGGCGATCCAGCTGCAGCCTTTGAGGCGCTGCGCGAAACTGTCGAAAGTCTTGCCGGCGATCTCACCCGGGAGATGACCACTATCCGCAGAGGTGTAGAGACAGCGCTCGATCAGTTCGAACGGCAAGGGGCGCCCATCGACTATAGCGCCGATCTCAGTCAGCTGACGCAAGGGCTTGTCCTTGTGACAGAGCGGCTTCACGCCGTCGAACAATTGCCGCTTCTGCGGCAAAGTGCAGAGCATCAGGCTCGTATCCTCGAGCGGACCAGCGAGGGGTTGGTGCGCGATGCCGTCAAGGCACTCGAGCGCCAGGCGTTAGACCTTGAGCGCATCAGCACGGTTCTGGCCTCCCGCAACGCCCAAGCCTTCCATCGCAAGGATCAGGATTTTAGGATGTGGGTTGCTGCTGTCACCGGCGTGATCGTCGGGGCGTTCCTGCTCGTTGCCTTGCCGCGCTTCCTGCCCTTCTCCGCCGATACACACGTGGCAGCCCTCGTTATGGGCAAAAATCGCATCGATGCTGGTAGTGACATGATCTCGTCGGTTGATCCCTTTACGCTCCAGAAGATGTCATGGGGTGCTCGGTTCTACGATGCCGGGGGTGAGGCGGTCGCCAAATGCCTAGCAAAGGCAGAAAAGATGAGAAAGGACCAGAAATGCACCGTCACGGTTCCGGCGCCGGAGACGCAGCAATGAATGATCTAACTTCTGCCAGACCGGCCGGGGTCGATCAAGCTGAAAGACCTTCGCAAGGCGCTTCGACGCTACGCCTACAGCGCTCAGTATCTGCAAGCCTTGTCTCAGGATGACTGTATGCGCCATGAGATCAATGGCGAGTCCGTAGCCCTGGTCAGCGATGAAGACCGTGCTCATGCGCGGCAGTCTTATCTGATTGTGAGTGCACGGCGCCTGAAGCGCGGGTGAGACGTGGTGCGCAGCCAACCGACATACGCAAAAATGTTTTACATTTTGCATTGCGATCGTGGGACAAGCCCACGATGAGGGTCGCAAAGCTCCAGGAAGGCCTAGTTGATTGATGAGTGAGGACACAATCGAAGTGCCGACAGCCAAGCAACGCAAGGAGCGTCTAATCAACGTCCGCGTCAGCGATGCAGAGCATTCGGCTATCGAAGAAGCGGCCAGGTCGGCCGGTATGAGTGTGTCTGCTTTTTTCCGTTCTTTGCTCCTCGAGGGTGCTGGCGTTCGACCTATTCTGACTGCGGAAGACAGGTTGATCATGGCCGCATTGCTCGAAGATATGCGGATGATAGGCATCAGCAGTGGCTTTGGTGATCGACGCTACGCTTACTCTGTCGAAACCCGAAACGACGGATCGCTGAAGGTCGAAGGCTATGTTGTGTTGCGCAGCGGGCAGGGCGAGAGGCTGACGGCTGACGCGAAGGCGGCCGCCATCGTTCAGGAGCGCTTTAACGCCAGCGCTGTTGCGAAAGAGGCCCCCGCAGCTTTCTCGTTCACAGGCTATGGCAATGGCGTGGAATATGGCGCTGCCAAGTTGCGAGACCTGATCGCGCAGTGGAACGACGTTCGAGACGATCAGGGATGTTCGATTCCCGATGACAAGGCTGCGGGCGACCTGGTGCAAAAGGAATGGCGGGATGAGCTGCACAGTCGCAAGAGCCGTGACGTGAAGCACGTGATCATGTCCGCGCGTGCCGGCACGGATGCTGTCGCCTTCGAAGGAG
>NZ_QLNF01000061.1:4971-10663 GCF_003261015.1 Agrobacterium sp. MS2
GAAAGAAGCAGGTGAAGGGGGGCAAGCGGCCGCATGTTCATGCCCATGCCATCGTTACCATGCGTTCGGAGTCGGGCGACCGGATCGAGACGACTCCGGCCACCTTCCGGCAATGGCGTGAGGTCATGGCCGAGAAGACGCGTGACCACGGCATCGATATGGAAATGACCGATCGGCGAGAGTTCGCCACGCCGCCAGCCTTCACGCGAAATCAGGTTCACGCCGTCAAGCATGACGGTCGAACCGAGCATGTCGGCACCAGCGATCCGGCGCAGGCGCGATATGACGCAAAGCGAGCTGGTCGGCGCGTGGTGGCGACGAGCCAGAGAAGCCGCCAGTACATCCTAAAAGCGCAGGAGACCTGGCAGAAGATTGCAGTCAACGCCGGCGACACAGTGGTTGCGGCCTAGGCCGCTCAGCATCGCTCCTATCTGGAAAACGGCCTTGCCCAAACGGATCAATTGCCTGCTGGTGCAGTCATTCATGCAGATTTCGGCGGTGATTACCGCTCCAGTATGTTAGCAATCAGAGACATGTTGTCGGAGGCAAAGGACATGCGCGAGCAGACACTCCCAGAGTTCGAAGCGTACGAAAAGACGGTTGAAACGGCTCTATTCAACCTTCAGCGCAGCGCTGGTCCAGAGGACCGGTCAGGCTTCGAAGAGGTTTCCTCCCTCGCTCGCGAGATCGTCGAGCTGCGAAGGCAGATGCTCGAGCTGAGTGAACTACAGCGTTCGGAAGAGCACGATAAGAATGCAACACAGCCTATCGATAGCACGCAAGCAAATGCCGCACAGCAGCGCGTTTCTCGTATCCACGAACTGGAGCATGAAACGAGTGAACAGAGGGAGCGTATTCAAGACAACCGTGATCGCTGAAATCTCATGCAAATCCGTCTCAAAAATAGAAGCCTTCAATCTTCAAGGGCTCGCAAGCTAAATCCTGTCCATTCCTATGCTGGACTCTTCAAATGAGTGTAGCTTTACAAATAGAAGACCCAGTGCAGACGGAAGCCAGTCGGACCTTTTGCCAAAAATTTTATTGAGGAGAGAAGATCGCTATGGCGAGATGGAAGGAAGCCCTGGCGGCTTGTGGTCACGCGTAAGCATTGTGGGCATGATCGTTGCAATGCTCTGGCTTGTCGCGCGCCCGGCGACCGCCGCATTCCTTGAAAGGATCGGCGTCGTCGCGACCTTCGAGGATCCTGGATAGCCTGATGCCGAAACGCCCGCAATGTTCCGCTATGGCGGTTTTCCGCTGGCTGCGGGCCGGGATCTAAGGCCTGACGGGAAAAGGCCCTCTCCGGATAGACAGCTTTCTGCGGCTGCACCGCGAAGCCAGGGTCAAGATCAGCTGGGGCCTTGTCAGCGGCAGCGCGGATCTCGATCGGCTCCTGTCGACTGGGCGCATCTTGGCGAAAGCGGGTGCGCTTCTCGCCTTCGAGGGCAATAACGAGCCGAACAACTGGCCGGTGACCTATCGGGGCGAAAGGACGGCGGCCGGTTCTTCTGGCTGCCGGTGGCCAAGCTTCATGCCGACCTCTACCGGGCGGTCTAGGCGGATTCCCTGCTCAAGTCACATCCGGTCTGGTCGGTGAGCGAGCCCTGGGGCAGACGGACAATGCCGGCCAGCAATTTCTCGAAATTCCACAGGGCACGGGGACCTTGATGCCAGCCGGGACCCGGTTTGCCGATTACGCCAATGTGCATCATTATCTCCATCATCCGAGTGTGCCGGAACCGGCCGACCATAAGGCCTGGAATGCTGCCGATCCGACCGGCGCGACGATAGGCGGTACGGTGGACGAGCGGATTCACGGGTTGAATCTGGTCAATCTCTATCTGTCACAATTTGCCAGGGGCTACAGCTATACCTCCGTCTATATCCTGCGCGACCGCACCGACGAACACGGAAACCAGACCTTCGGCTTCTTCTGGCCGGACTACAGCCCGAGGCTTGCGGCCCATTACCTGCACAATCTGAACCGGATTCTTGCCGATCCCGCGTGCCGCCAGTCGCCCGGCCAGCTGGATTACGAGATCGGCCGGAAACAGGAGACGGTGCATGATCTGCTCTTGCAGCACAGCGACGGCACGTTCCACCTCGTCATATGGGGCGAGGCGCTGGCGGGATCGAGCTGCGTGCAGGTCCGGTTGGCCGATCGCGTGCGGCGTGTGGATCTCCCGGTTACGGGGTATCGTACCAAATTTCGATGATAGGAACCCATTTTGTGGGACCGGAGGCCTTCATCCGACGTGGGACGCATACCGGAGCGCGATGCTCCCGCATCGGTCGAGGATTTGGACAAACTCGGTGAAGGTAATCCGGCCCATCCAGGGGACCGGGCGCTTTCGGCCTCCGGGCGTCGTCGAAAATCCGCGCCGGACCGATGGGTCCGACTGTAGTTTTCTCCTCGCCAGAAACCAAAATCGCTCCGGCGCAAACGATCCCTATCGTTGACATTTGGTATTACGCATCGGCGGCCTGGAGCGCTGCCCGCTGCGCATCGAGCACCGCTTGCAGCGTCTCGTCCAGCGAAAAAGACGCAGACCAGCCCAGATCCGCCTGCAGGGCCGACGGATCGCCGGAAGCGGTTTCCACCGTATTGGCAACATAGCGGGCGGGATCGACGGCCACGGTGATCTTGCCGTTCGAGCGGGCCAGCAATCCGTTCAGCAGGCTTTCGATGGAGATCGGCCGGCCGGTGGAGATATTGTAGCAATGGCGGGCGGGCGCGGAACTGCGGGCGGCCAACAGATAAGCTTCGGCGATATCCTGCACGTGGAGGAAATCCCGGCGCGCAGCGAGATTGCCCACTTGGAGCACCGGCTCCTGCAGGCCCTTTTCGATCCGGGCCACCTGCCTGGCAAAGGCCGGCACGACGTAGTCGGGCGTCTGTTGGGGACCGGTATGATTGAAGGGCCGGAAGACGACGACGTCAAATCCGTCCTGCGCCATCTGGCGCAGCATGATATCGGCGGCGGCTTTGGTGGCACCATAGGCGCTCATGGGTTCCAGCGCGGCATCTTCGAGGATCGGCTCGGCATGTCTGTTGAAGGCATTGCCATAGGCCTCCGAACTGCCGGACCAGATCAACCGTGCGGCGGGCGTCCGGCGTCGCATGGCGGTTGCGACATGCAGCGTGCCCAGGACATTGACCATCCAGGCCTGGCCCTGGTCTTTCTGCGCCTGGCGCGGTGCAGCAATGGCGGCAAGATGGAGGACCGCATCGGCCCGTGCCTGGTCAATGGCCCGCTCGACCGCCGCCGCATCGCGGATATCCGGCCGCAGATCCGTCTCCGGATCGATGAAATCGACGGGATCGAACCCGTCGGGATAATGGCTTGCGATCCGATCAATGACCGCGCGACCGACAAACCCCGTTGCTCCGGTGATCAGAAGGCGGCGTTTCGTCATCGCAGAAGCTCCTCTAGGGTGAAAACTCAGTCAGGTTTCTGGTGTGGCGCGCAGCCTGCAGGAGCTGAGCGGGACGGCCCCCCCGGGGAGAGAAAGCGGACAAGGCGCTGAGCCGGATCAGGACAGGCGCTTGAGGTCTGCGTCCACCATTTCCCGGATCAGGTCTTCCATCGGCGTCACCGCTTCCCAGCCGAGCTTGGCCTTGGCCTTGGCGGGGTCGCCGAGAAGAATGTCGACCTCGGCCGGGCGGAAGAGTTTCTCGTCGATGACGAGATGGTCGTCGATGTTCAGGCCGACATGTTCGAAGGCGATTTCGCACATGGTGCGCACCGTGGAGGTGCGGCCGGTCGCCACGACGTAATCATCGGCCGTGTCCTGCTGCAGCATCAGCCACATAGCTTTGACGTAATCGCGCGCATGGCCCCAGTCGCGCTTGGCGCTGGTATTGCCCAGCCGAAGCTCCTTGGCGAGGCCGAGCTTGATGCGGGCCACGCCGTCGGTCACCTTGCGGGTCACGAATTCAATGCCGCGCAGCGGCGATTCGTGATTGAAGAGAATGCCGCTCGAGGCGTGAATGCCGAAGCTCTCGCGGTAGTTGACGGTGATCCAGTGGCCATAGAGCTTAGCGACCGCATACGGAGAGCGCGGATAGAAGGGCGTCTGTTCCGACTGGATCGGATGCTGCACCAGGCCGTACATTTCCGAGGAGGAAGCCTGGTAGAACCGGGTATCCGGCTTTACGAGGCGAATAGCCTCGAGCATGTTGGTCGCGCCAAGGGCGGTGACCTGCCCGGTCAGGATCGGCTGCTGCCAGGAGGAGGCGACGAAGGACTGGGCAGCCAGATTATAGACTTCGTCCGGCTTGATGCTGGTCACGCTGCGCACGAGGCCCGACAGGTCCTGAAGGTCGCCATCGACGATCTGCACGTCCTTTTCGATCTGCAGCCATTTCAGGCGCGTCAGGTTGACGTCGGCCGTGCTCGAGCGGCGCGCAAGACCCAGGACTTCATATCCTTTCGACAACAGAAGCTGGGCGAGATAGGCGCCATCTTGGCCTGTGATACCAGTGATCAATGCTTTACGGGTCACGTCATGCTCCTGACTGGTCGAGCAGTATCATCTGCTTCGTCAAACTGCCCATGTGGGTCAACAAAGAGAGTGTCGTCTCGGTGATTTCGGTCACAGCCCTCTAGCCGAAGGTCCAGGGTGGTTCAAGCGCAACCGGCGGAATAAGCCCGGATTCTCCGCAATGGGTGCTTCGGAGCGTCGAAGACGCAGCCTCGGGCATTGCTTTTGCATAAAACTTCGCTATGACCCGATAAGATTCGTCCCAACCGGCTGACTGATATCGCAAATCAGCCACAATGTTGATAGGTTGGTCAAGAAATGGCGGTACTATTAGGCGCTGATTTGCCCTGACACAGCAGCGATTGGAAGATAGCTTTATGAAAGTAAACCCGTTTCAGCAGGCCCTGACAACCTATCGCACCATTACCGTCGCGACCATGACCTTCAGCGTCGCGATTAACGTGCTGATGTTTGTCAGTCCGCTCTACATGCTACAGGTTTACGATCGTGTGCTGCACAGCCGCAGCGAGATGACGCTCATCATGCTGACCGTGATTGCCCTGGCCATGCTGGCGCTCTACGGAATACTAGAGTGGATCCGCTCGCGGGTCCTAGTCCGGGCGGGGCTCCGCTTCGACGAGATGATCGCCAAGAGCGTCTTCAGCCGCGTCATCAGCTCGACCCTGAAGCATCCGCAGTCGCGCTCCGAATTCGCGCTGATGGATATCGACCGGCTGCGGGAATTCCTGACCGGTTCCGGCCTGATCGCGCTGTGCGACCTTCCGTGGATGCCGATCTTCCTGGCCGTTTGTTTTCTGTTCCATCCGCTGATCGGCTGGATCGCGCTGATCGGCGCAGCCATCATCTTCGCCATTGCCATTGCCAACGAGTTCATGACGAAGAAGCACCTGTCCCAAGCGACTATGGCCGGGCAGGGCGCCATGCATTTCTCCAATTCCACGCTGCAGAATGTCGAAGTCATCCGCGCGCTTGGCATGGAAGACAGCCTGCGGTCGCGCTGGAGCATGATGCATCGTGGCATGCTGGAAAGCCAGGCCATTGCCAGCGACCGCTCTGGTGCGCTTCTGTCCATATCGAAATTCGTGCGCATGGGCCTTCAGACGGTGATCCTCGGCGCCGGCGCCTATCTGGCGCTCGAAGGGGCGATCTCGCCCGGCTCGATCATTGCCGCTTCCATCATGATGGG
>NZ_QLNF01000062.1:0-1497 GCF_003261015.1 Agrobacterium sp. MS2
GAGAGAGAGAGAGAGAGAGAGAGAGAGAGAGAGAGAGAGAGAACGGATGTCCGATAGCGGCACCATGCAGGTGGCGTCCCTAAGAGCAAGCTACCTTCCGCTCATGTCGTTCACTTCGTTCGGCGAGGTCGGGACGCCGTAAGATTGTCACCCAACTTGGATCATCCGGCAATGACGGCAGTCCTGCACCATGCCCGGGTTGACCGGAGCTCTGGGAATCTTAAATGCAGGCGCGGGGAAATTTTTCATTATCGACAGGAGAGCGGCAGCGCGAAAATTAGTGGCGTTTTAGGCCGCGGCTGGCCTGGTGCGGTTTTGAGGATGTACCCGCATTCGGCGCGTCATGATGAACCCATTTGAAGAACGCGTAGACGGGATAAAAATGACAATCAGGGTGAGGATTGAGTCGAGCATCTGCATTCGACCCTCGCGAGACGGCAATGTCGCGATCGCAGTTAGAGCTTATAAGCTGTGCCAGGGGCGAGCGTTATTTTGCTGTCCCAACTCGCGATCCAATTTGTCTCTGCTGCAATCACTGCGATCAGCATGGCCGCGAATATTGTAGACAAGGTGACGATCAGGAAAAGTAAAATCTTTCGGAAAATGCGAGTGTCTCCGACTGAAACGCGCGGACGCTATACAAGCCGCGCCATATTATAATTGACGGCAATGGTTAAAACTTGGTTTGCGATATTCCCTGCGTGGCGGACGGTGCGGAAACGGGGCCCGCGCGGAGTTGCAAGGTTTTGCATGCCGATAGATTTCAGGCTTCAAACGGCTGACGAAGGGGCGAGGGGCTCTTACGGCCGGCTGGTTGTCCCGCTTACGAATTCTGCATACTAATTTGAGCGGGTGGAATGAAATCTATGTCGCAGACCGTTAAATTAATCGCGGCAATTGTCTTACAAACGAGATCTTTATCAAAGGCGGTATCGGGCGTCACTGAAGGGGCGCCACCGTGGCGCCCCTCCTGAGAGCTGGCTCGGGAAATTTGAACAGCGGGGATAAGTGGAATTTCTGCCTGACTTCGGCTTAGATGCCGTGAACAGGAGATACCATGACGAGACGACCGCGCCGGAACCACAGCCCGGCTTTCAAGGCAAAGGTGGCGCTTGCCGCTATTCGAGGCGAACAGACGCTGGTGGAGTTGTCCCAGCAGTTTGACGTGCACGCCAACCAGATCAAACAGTGGAAAGACCAGCTCCTTGAGGGGGCGACAGGCGTTTTCGGTGATGAAGCGAAGGCGGAACCGGCGGGTCCAACCGTCGATGTCAAAACACTGCACGCCAAGATCGGCGAATTGACACTGGAGAACGATTTTTTATCCGGTGCGCTCGGCAAGGCGGGATTGCTGGGCGGAAAGAAATGATCGACCGCCAGCATAAGCTATCCGTCGTGCGCCAAGCGAAGCTTCTCGGCTTCAGTCACACAGCTGAAACGAGCGGGGCGAGACATTCCTGATACTCTATTGAAACACATATCGCCGCTCAGTTGGGA
>NZ_QLNF01000063.1:0-2169 GCF_003261015.1 Agrobacterium sp. MS2
GCCCGTTTTTTGTCTTCTGGTGAATGTGGCATGGTGCTTTCCTAAATTTTTGCGTCACCATACTGTACAGGGGGGGAGTTTCAACCCTTCTTTAGGCCCTTCGCCAGACCTTCTGGAAAATCGATTGACCAAGTGGGCTAGAGATCGAGCCTGTGCATTTAGGCGGCGATCGAATGAGGTGGTGATCGGTTGCGTCTATCTTTCAACGGAAATCCGGCTCCGGGCCTGAAATTCGACTACAAGCTCCGCTGGTTCGATGGCCTGTACTCCTATTCCGCGGAGCTCTTCGAACTCGACGTCCCTTTGGCTTTGGTGGGAGATTTCAATGTCATGCCGTCGGACTTAAGGGTTTAAGCGCTGGAACGCTGACGAGTAGATGGTTTGTCCCGGCCGGAGGTGCACGCAGCTTATTCCGAACTCATTGCCACGAGCTGGACAGATGCCTACAGCGACATCCCGAAGAGCGGATCTATAGGTCTCTAAGTATTTTCGGAACGCAATCGCCCGCGACGCCGTGCTGCGCATCGACCACTTGCGCCTGAGATATTACGTGAAAGTCTGCAAGGTCGCCTTGAGGGCCGAGGTCACAAATCTGAAAATAGGCGACAGGGTTGTGGTGCACGCCAATGCGCACTAAGATATGATAAATCCTTGAAATATATGGATGGTTCCGCTACGGAAACGGCCACTTGGCTTTTGCGACGGACATTCCCGCCGCGCGCACCGTCATCATCTCATCATTGGCTCGATAGGGCCGCACGACCCATTTCTAGCCTTCTCTTTCCGCGTACACTTCCATCGGTTGCCGAACGCCCTTGAGTCGATGGAATCCGGCGCTGAAGAAGTTTTCCGTGTCTTTGATTGGCAGAAGGGACCGAAACGCTGATGAGATTACGAGCGGTCGTCCTATTTCGTTGCATATTGACGCGATTCGACAAACTTCGTTCACGGCTGGACCGATCACTGTAAAATCCAACCGATCACAACTACCGATGTTTCCATAGAAAACCTCACCAACATGAAGTGACAGATAGATCGAGGTTACAACTTGGCCGCTGTCCCAACGGACACGATTGAGCGATTGCAATCGTTCTTCTAGTTCCCTTCGAGCTGCGAGGGCGCTCTGAGCGGCGGTCTCAGGAGACTCCGCGTTAAATATTGCGAGAGTGCCATCTCCGATAAGCTTTAAGACATCCCCACCATTCTTTGTCACGGAGAGAATTGCAGCTTCTGAATAGTCGTTGAGTAGACCGATGAGCTCCCCACTTGCGACCTGCTCTGACAAGGACGTGTAATCCGCCATGTCCGAAAACCAGAGGACGGTGTGAATGCTATCGACCGCACCTCGCGCAATTCGTCCCTGAAGAACCCTGCGGCCAGGATCGCGACCGAGATATACACTAACCAGCGACTGGGCTATCCTCCGGACAGCCGCTGTTTTAATCGATAGAGCAAGCGTCGGGAGGAGCTCGCGAAGAGCTTCCACTTCGCCTTCTGAGAATCCATTGTCTGATTTGCTTGACCACCGCGAGTAAAGATTGTCCATTTCGCCGATAGTATCGACTTCACACAGTCTTTGGATCATTGCGAAATAGTCTGTCTGACCTTCATCTCGGAGTTCGTTCAGTACAAGAAATGGAAGCGTTTCGGCCCCCCGCAACGACACACGCAGTTCAGTCTGTCCGGCTTGTTGCATGGCGTAGAAGGGACTGCGTAGCCAGATTTGGGCATTTTCTTCAGCGTTGTCGCGGAGAAATTGCTGTTGTGATTGCTCTACGCCCTCGTCTTCGTCCCAAAAAAAACCCCAGGATTCGAGTACGGGATGAAGAGTATCAATAAAAAGAACGCCCTGCGAGATCATTATCCCATGTCGGCGACACCCTTCACAAAACCCGACAAGTATCTCACATTCGGTTCGCCCCAGCAGGCCTTGAGAAACCAACCACCGCTTAATTTCGGTCAAAGCCGCGTTTTTCATAAGTGCCCTACTCATCTTGAATACGCAAAAACAATGGGATAATTATGCGATATTACTATCAGCACACGAAGTAATCTTTTCAGGCCGAGTATACCACTAAGGATTTGCTTACGCGAGTGAAGGGTGTTGGCTACAAAGCTGCGATAGCTTTCCAGCTGTCTAAATCCGCAAAGTGTTTCAGGGGGTATCAG
>NZ_QLNF01000064.1:0-17270 GCF_003261015.1 Agrobacterium sp. MS2
AGCAAGACCAGCGGCAAAAGTCACCAGCTATCGGTTAAATTACCGCGGCAGGTGATGCCTGCCGCGGTAATTTAACCGATAGCTGGTGACTTTTGCCGCTGGTCTTGCTAAGTCCGCGACACTCTTTTGCAACAGATAAAAGTCCTTATCCCATGCCCGATCTTCTGCTTGAACTTCGCTCCGAGGAAATCCCTGCCCGCATGCAGCGCAAGGCGGCGGGCGATCTGAAGAAACTCGTCACCGATGCCTTGGTGGAGAGAGGGCTGACCTATGAAGGTGCGCGTGAATATTGGACACCGCGTCGCCTGACGCTGGATATTCGTGGCCTCAACGCCCGCTCGGCCGATGTGCGTGAGGAAAAGAAGGGTCCGCGCACCGATGCCAATGAAAAGGCCATCGAAGGCTTCCTGCGTGGCGCAGGCCTCAACGATATCTCGGAAGCGCAGGTTGTTTCCGATCCGAAGAAGGGTGATTTCTACATCGCCATCATCAACAAGCCGGGCCGTCCGGCGGAAGAGATCATCGCCGAGGTGATGCCCGGCATCATCCGCTCTTTCCCCTGGCCGAAATCCATGCGCTCCGGCCCCGCTTCGATGCCGAAAGGCTCCAGCTATGCCGGTATCGAAGGCAAAGGTTCGGAAAGCCTGCGTTGGGTGCGGCCGCTGCAGTCCATTGTCTGCCTGTTCGGCCCCGAACACGATGAAACGCAGGTCATCCCGTTTGCCATCGATGGTATCGTTGCCGGTAACGTCACCTATGGCCATCGTTTCCATGCGCCGGGTCCGATCACCGTGCGCCGTTTCGAGGATTATGTCTCAAGCCTCGAAAAGGCGAAGGTCATTCTCGATGCCGAGCGCCGTAAGGACATCATCCTGCACGACGCCAAGGACCTCGCTTTCGCTAACGGGCTCGACCTTGTGGAAGACGAAGGCCTGCTGGAAGAAGTTTCCGGCCTGGTCGAATGGCCGCAGGTGCTGATGGGCACTTTCGAAGAGGACTATCTGCAAATCCCCGCAGAAATCATCCGCCTCACCATCAAGACCAACCAGAAGTGTTTCGTCACCCGCAACCAGGGTGCGGAAGAGGGCCTTTCCAACCGCTTCATCCTTGTCTCGAACATCGAAGCGAGTGATGGCGGCAAGGAAATCATCCACGGCAATGGCAAGGTCGTGCGCGCGCGCCTGTCGGATGCCCGCCATTTCTGGACCCGTGACCAGGGTGATCTGCCCGATCTTGAGACGTTGAAGGACTCGGCTGCAAAATTCAGCCTCGATCTTAAAAAGCCGCTCGACCAGCGCATGGCGAAGCTCGATGCGCTCAACGTCACCTTTCACGCCAAGCTCGGCACGCAGGGCGAGCGCGTATCCCGCATCCGCGAACTGGCGAAGACGCTGGCCCCGATCGTCGGCGCCGATGCCGCGCTGGTGGACCGCGCCGTTGTGCTGGCCAAGGCCGACCTGCGCACCGAAGCCGTCGGCGAATTCCCCGAGCTTCAGGGCCTGATGGGCCGCAAATATGCGGCGCTTCAGGGCGAGAACGAAAGCGTCGCGGCCGCCATCGAAGATCACTACAAGCCGCAGGGTCCTTCCGACCGCCTGCCGGCCGACAAGGTGGCGATCACGGTCGCTTTGGCCGACAAACTCGACACCCTCGCCGGCTTCTGGGCCATCGATGAGAAGCCCACCGGCTCGAAGGACCCCTTCGCGCTGCGCCGTGCGGCGCTGGGTGTGGTGCGTATTCTGCTTGAGAAGAACGTGCGGCTGCCACTGCTGAGCGTTGCCAAGGATCCGGACCTTCTCTCCTTCTTCCACGACCGTCTGAAGGTCTATCTCCGCGATCTCGGCGCGCGTTACGATCTGATCGACGCCGTCCTGACGCCGGAATCCGACGACCTGCTGATGATCGCCCGCCGTGTCGAAGCGCTCACCGCCTTCATCACCGGTGAGGATGGCCGTAACCTTCTGGCAGGCGCCAAGCGCGCCACCCAGCTTCTGGCCGCGGAGGAGAAGAAGGGGACTGTGGTGGCGGATGGCGTTTCGGAAGAGTTGTTGAAGCTCGATGCCGAAAAGGCGCTTTATGCGGCGATCAAGACCGCGTCTGCCGATGCCGCGAAGGCTGTTGCCGGCGAAGATTTCCGCTCTGCCATGCAGGCGCTTTCGACGCTTCGCGCGCCCGTCGATAAATTCTTCGAAGATGTGCTCGTCAACGACGAGGACGCGGCCATCCGCGCAAACCGTCTGGCGTTGCTGAAGGCCATTCGCGAGGCAACTGGCACGGTTGCGGATTTCTCGAAGATAACGGGCTGATAGGGTTGGGGTAGCCGTACATGTCAGTGTGCGCGGTTCACCCCCCTCTGTCCTGCCGGACATCTCCCCCTCAAGGGGGGAGATCGACTTGTGGCGAGCTCTCAACCACATTGAACGTTTCGGGAAGAGGGGGAGCATGCCTCTCGCCGATCTCCCCCCTTGAGGGGGAGATGCCCGGCGGGGCAGAGGGGTTAAGCCACAGCCTCAACTCCCGCAGGATAACTTCCCATTGACCCACCCCACCTCCAAAATCCTCATCAGCGCCTGCCTCCTCGGCCAACCTGTCCGTTACGACGGCAGAGGCAAGCCCTTCTTCCACCCGGCGATCGACCGCTGGCGCAGCGAAGGCAGGCTGGTGGCGATCTGTCCGGAGATGGCGGGCGGTATGCCCGTGCCGCGCCCGCCGGCGGAAATCGAAGATCGTGCCTCCGGTCTCGATGTGCTGGAGGGCCGCGCCCGCGTGCTAGAGGTGACCGGCGGCGATGTCACGGCGCAATTCATTGCCGGCGCAGAAAGGGCGCTGGCCTTTGCGAGGGCCAATGCCTGCACATACGCGCTTCTGATCGACGGCAGCCCGTCCTGTGGATCGGTTGCGATCTATGACGGTTCGTTTTCTGGCGTCAAACATGCGGGCAATGGGGTGACGGCGGCGCTGCTCGAAAAAGCTGGTATTGCCGTTTTTTCACCTGCCGATATCGACCGGCTGGATGTGCTGACCCGTTAAAAGAAAAGCGCCGGAGTTCCCCGGCGCCTTTGTTCATCGATAGTCTTGCGGCGTATCACCCCGCCATGCGCATCTCATGCGCCATGGCATGAAGCTGGTGACCGGACGACACGCGGAAGCCGCGGATGAGGTTCAACAGTTCCTCGGTGTCCACGGCAAGCGCTTCCGCTGAAGCCGTGGTTTCTTCCGCCATGGCCGCATTGTGCTGGGTGGCGACGTCGAGCTGGTTGAGCGATGAGGAGATCGAGCGCAGCGTCGTATCCTGCTCGGCTGCCGAATGGGCGATCTTGCTGACGATCTCGTTAGCGGATTTGATCTGGTCCGAAATTCGCTTCAGTGCATCGCCGGCCTCGCCCACAAGCCGCACGCCATTTTCCACCTGGGCGGAAGAGCGGGCGATCTGGTCCTTGATCTCTTTGGCGGCAGCCGCGGATTTCTGTGCGAGTTCGCGCACTTCCTGCGCTACCACGGCAAAGCCCTTGCCAGCCTCACCCGCGCGAGCAGCTTCGACGCCAGCATTCAGTGCCAGAAGGTTGGTCTGGAAGGCGATATCGTCGATCACGCCGATGATGTTGGAAATCTGGTCGGAAGACTGCTCGATGCCGCTCATCGCCATGATCGCTTCTTCCACCACACGGTCGCTGCGCATGGCTTCCGAGCTGACGGTGGTGACACGCTTGGCGGCGTCAGCTGCTCCTTCCGCCGTCTGGCGCACCGCAACGGTCAGTTCGTCAAGCGCTGCGGAGGTCTCTTCCAGATTGGCAGCCTGCCGTTCGGTACGCTGTGATAGCTCGTTGGAGGCCTTGCGGATTTCTTCCTTTGAGCCGCCAATGTCGATGCTCTTGGAGTTCACCTTGGCCATGGCGGCATCGAGATGGGTCAGGGCTTCGTTGAAATTGGCGCGCAGCGCTGCGTAACGGTTGCCGAGGTCGCCGCAGCGCACGGTCAGATCGCCGCCGGCCAGCTTTTCCAGCGCCTCGCCGATGGTGGCGACCACACGCGCCTGCAATTCTGCCTCGTCGCGCTGCATGTCGAGGTTGTTCTGGCGCTCGGCATTGAGCTGTTGCTGCTGTTCTTCCTCACGGCGCTGCATGGCATGGCGCTCGCGTACCTTGTCCTGAAGCGAGGCAGTAGCCTTCGCCATCATGCCCACTTCGTTGGTGAGGCCAGTATGGGGAATGGCGAGCGAGACGTTTTCATTGGCGACTTCGCCAAGCGCGCGGTGAATATCGCCGAGGGGCTTCGAGATACCACGGATGACATAGAAAGCGGCTGCAAGCGCCAGCACGAAGATCAACGCGCCGATGGATAGCGCCTTCATCACCTCGCCGCGCACCTGTGCGTTCAGATCATCGATGTAAACGCCGGTCACGACCACCACCTGCCAGGGTTCGAAGGCAAGTGCATAGGAGCTCTTGGCGTAGTCATTGCCTTCCATGCCGGGCTTCGGGCCGTAGAAATCTGTCTGGCCGCCGCCATTGCGACCAAGCCGCACCAGCTCGTCACGATAAGCGAAACCCTTGCTGTCAGGCTTGCCCTTGAAGTTCTCGCCGACGCGCTTGGCATCGGGATGGAACTTCATCGTCACATCGTAATCATATCCGAAGAGGTAGCCATCCGGGGTGAAGCGTATGGCGCTGACGGTTGCATAAGCCTGCTTCATGGCCTCGTCGCGCGAAAGGGTGCCGGCCTTTTCCTTGTCGTGGAAGGATTGCAGGATGGAGATGGCCGACTGCACCTGAGTCCGCAGCATTCCGTAGCGTTCCTCATAGATCGCGTCGGTGGCGGACTTGAGCTGGTAGAAGGTTGCCACGGCGAAGGCGGCCATCAGGGCCACTACGAGAACGATCAACTGACGGGAGATGGAAAGGTTCTTCATGGGCGCTCACAAGCGTTTGGCCTCGCGCGCCTCGCTTTGCCGCGCGCTGCCGGTGTTTCGGAAAAGGGAGAAGCGCATGATGCGCCGGGAAGGGCCTGAAGAGCGGCATCCGCCCAAGGCCTCATGCTGTGCTGCATTGCACCATGAGATGACTTAGCAGCCAAAAATTTGAAGATATATTTAATTAGTGGAAGCTTTATCACGCCAGCCGGCGGAATAACCTCTCGGGGATTTTTAATTCCCCCAATGGTTGCTGATGGCCTTGAAAAATACAGCGCGGACGCGATTGTTTGACATTTGTCATCCAATCCGCAGGTCAGTTGCCGCGCAATTGGAAGTCCGGGAAGGTGGTCGGAGCGGGCAAGGCAGAAGCGCGTGAGGAGGCCGCCGCATCGGTACTCGAAATTTCCCTAGTAGCCGCAGTGGTGGTCGTCATGTCTATGCCGCCGGGCGTCGCAGCGGTTTCCTGCGTGTGCGCCGCGGGCTCCGCGTCGTCATAGGTGGCGATTGCGGTGCCAGACGCTTCCTTCGGCATCCATGCCGGATTGGTGCTGACAAATGTCACGGGCGCGCCGCCGAGCCATGCTTCCGTGCGCACCAGCGTCTGCTTGCCATCCACTTCCCGCATTTCCGTGTGCTGGGTCCCGGGTTCTATGGAAGGAATGCTGTAAACCTGCGCCGCGGTTTTCTCCTTGACCTGCTGGCAACCCGTGCAGTCGCGACGGATGAAGCTGCCATTGGTGGTATGAACACCGTTGATATATTCGATGGAAGACGCCATGGCAGACCCGCCGGTCAGCACGACAATCGCTGTCAGAAGAAGACGCCGCATCGAAAAAGCCCCCAAATAACGGCGCCGCCTCGTGATACGGGCAAAGTGCGCCATTCCATGTTCGGGCAAGTATTACCGGCGTTTCGTTTCCATCGGGTCAGCAAACTTGGTAAAAATTGAACGAAATATTCGTTGCCGGCCCGTTTGATCTAAAAATCAGGCCTTTTCGCGCGCCACAGCCTGCCAGCCGATATCGCGCCGGCAAAAGCCGTTTTCCCACTCCACCCTGTCCGCCAGCGCATAGGCGTGGGCCTGCGCCTCCGTCACGGTCTTTCCAAGGGCGGTAACGTTCAGCACGCGGCCACCCGTAGCCACCAGCCTGTCGTCCTTCAACGCAGTCCCGGCATGGAACACCTTCGCTTCTTCGCTCGCTTCAGGAATATGCGCGATCGGCGTGTTCTTGTCGTATGCGCCGGGGTAACCCTTGGAAGCCAGGACGACGGTCAGCGCAGCCTCGTCGCGCCATTCCGCGTCAACCCTGTCCAGTGTGCCAGTGGCCGTGGCGTAGAGGATGGGCAGCAGATCACTTTTCAGGCGCATCATCAGCACCTGGCATTCCGGATCGCCGAAGCGCACGTTGTATTCAATGAGTTCCGGGCCCTTGGCGGTAATCATCAGTCCAGCAAAGAACACGCCGGAGAAGGGATTACCATCTTTCGCCATGCCCGAGATCGTCGGCTCGATGATTTCTTTCATGGTGCGCTCCACCATGGTCGCGGTCATTACGGGGGCGGGCGAATAGGCGCCCATGCCGCCGGTGTTCGGGCCGGTATCGCCATCGCCGACACGCTTGTGATCCTGCGCGGTGGCGAGCGCCAGCGCGGTCTTGCCGTCGGAAAGGCAGAAGAAGCTCGCTTCCTCGCCATCGAGGAAGGCCTCCACCACCACTTCGGCGCCGGCCGCGCCGAAAGCGCCGTCGAAGCAGTCGTCAATCGCGGCAAGCGCTTCCGCTTCCGTCATGGCCACGGTCACGCCCTTGCCGGCGGCAAGCCCGTCGGCCTTGATGACGATGGGCGCACCCTGTGCGCGGACATAGTCCTTGGCCGGCTCTGCGGATTTGAAACGCTGGTAAGCGCCGGTCGGAATATCGTAGCGCGCGCAGAGATCCTTCGTGAAACCCTTGGAACCCTCCAGCTGAGCTGCCGCTTTCGATGGCCCGAAAGTGGCGATGCCGGCGGCACGCAGGTCATCCGCCAGACCGGCGACCAGCGGCGCTTCCGGGCCGATGACGACGAAGTCGATTGCCTTTTCTTTCGCAAAGGCGATGACGGCAGCATGATCTTCCACGTTCAGCTCCACGAGCGTCGCATGGTCGGCGATGCCGGGATTGCCGGGGGCGGCGTAGAGCGCATCAAGCAGGGGGGACTGGGCGATTTTCCACGCCAGCGCATGTTCGCGTCCGCCGGAACCGATCAACAGAACTTTCATGGTCAATACCCCTGCAAATTCGCCAGTAACCTTGTGTCAGCGGCGTTAAGGGCAGGGGGGCGAAAGGTCAAGACGAATATGTGGCGATTGCCGCGCATGGAGCCTGCGAATAGAGGCTGCAAATCCCTCCTCCGTCATGCCGGACTTGATCCGGCATCCAGCCACGGCGCGTCTGCGCCGTGAAAGAGTCTTAAGCGATCAAGGACTTGATCGCACTGGACCCCGGATCAAGTCCGGGGTGACGGTGTGCGGATGGTGCCGTTCTGCATCAGAAATCGCTTTTCGAGACGCCGCGGTCACTACGATGAATTGCCTGTCTTTCCCCTGAAGTCAGCCTTTCCTGTGGAATCGTTGTCGCCTCTTGTTGTCACGCCACAATCAGACATTATGGTCGCCGCTCCAGATATGACAGCAGAGACCCATATGACCGCAGACAACGCCCGCCTCGCCACGCTCATCGCCTCCGAAATCAACGCCCGCCCCGATCAGGTAAAGGCGGCGGTGACCCTGCTGGACGAGGGCGCGACCGTTCCCTTCATCGCCAGATACCGCAAGGAAGTGACGGGAGGGCTTGACGATACCCAGCTGCGCACGCTTTCCGAACGCCTTGTCTATCTGCGCGAACTCAATGCCCGTCGCTCTTCCATCGTCGATTCCATCAGCGGGCAGGGAAAGATGACCGATGAGCTGATGGTCAAGATAATGCAGGCGGGCACCAAGGCCGAGCTGGAAGACCTCTACCTGCCCTATAAGCCGAAGCGCCGCACCCGTGCCGAAATCGCCCGCGAAAGGGGTCTTGGCCCGCTTGCCGAAGCCATATGGGAAAACCGCGCCGCCGATCCGGCGAAACTGGCGGAGGCCTATGTGCAGGGCGAGGTGGCCGATGTGAAGGCGGCGCTCGAGGGCGCGCGAGACATCGTGGCTGAAACCATGACGGAAAATGCCGATCTGCTTGGCCGCCTGCGCGATTACATGCGCCAGAACGCCACCTTCCGCGCCAAGGTGGTGGATGGCAAACAGGCGGCCGGCGAGAAGTTTTCCGATTATTTCGACCATTCCGAACGCTGGGCGACGGTGCCGGGCCACCGGGCGCTCGCCATGCTGCGCGGCTGGAACGAGGAAATTCTGACATTGACGATCGATGTCGATGCAGACGATCCCGCACCGGTGAAGCCGGCGCAGCGCACCATCGCCGCCGCCTTCGATATCCGCAATGCTGGCCCCGCCGATCAATGGCTGATGGAGGTCGCCGGCTGGACCTGGCGCGTGAAACTCTCCATGTCGCTATCGCTCGACCTGATGCGCGAGTTGCGTGAGCGGGCGGAAGAAGAGGCGATCAATGTCTTCGCACGGAACCTCAAGGATCTCCTGCTGGCCGCCCCCGCCGGATCGCGCGCCACCATGGGTCTCGATCCGGGCATCCGCACCGGCGTCAAGGTGGCCGTGGTCGATGGCACCGGCAAGCTGCTGGACACCTCGACGGTTTACCCCTTCCAGCCGAAGAACGACGTGCGCGGCGCGCAGGCGGAACTCGCCTTGCTCATTCGCAAGCACAATGTCGAGCTGATCGCCATCGGCAATGGCACCGGCAGCCGCGAGACGGAAAAGCTGGTGGCCGATCTTCTGGCCCAGATGCCGGCTTCCGCTTCAGGTACAAAGCCCACCAAGGTAATCGTGTCGGAGGCGGGCGCATCCGTCTATTCCGCTTCGGAACGGGCGGCGGCTGAATTCCCCAATCTCGATGTATCGCTGCGCGGCGCGGTCTCGATCGCCCGCCGCCTTCAGGACCCGCTGGCGGAACTGGTGAAGATCGAGCCGAAATCTATCGGCGTCGGTCAATACCAGCACGATGTCGATCAGGGCCGCCTCAGCCGCTCGCTCGATGCTGTCGTGGAAGATGCCGTGAATGCCGTCGGCGTAGACCTCAACACGGCCTCGTCGCCGCTTCTGGCGCGGGTTTCCGGTCTCGGTGCCTCGATTGCCGATGCCATCGTTGCCCATCGCGATCAGACCGGTCCATTCGCGAGCCGCAAGGAATTGCTCAAAGTGCCGCGCCTCGGCCAGCGTACCTTCGAACAATGCGCGGGCTTCCTGCGCATTCCAAACGGCAAGGAGCCGCTCGATGCTTCGTCCGTTCACCCGGAAGCCTATGGCGTGGCGAAGAAGATCGTCGCCGCCTGCGGCCGCGATCTGCGCTCGCTGATGGGCGATAGCGCCACCTTGAAGTCGCTTGACCCTAAGAAGTTCATAGATGAGCAGTTCGGCCTGCCGACCGTCAAGGACATCATCGCCGAACTGGAAAAGCCCGGCCGTGACCCGCGCCCGAGCTTCAAGACCGCGACCTTTGCCGAGGGTGTGGACGAGATCACCGATCTGAAACCCGGCATGTTGCTGGAAGGCACCGTTACCAATGTGGCTGCCTTCGGCGCCTTCGTGGATATCGGCGTGCATCAGGACGGGCTGGTGCATGTCTCGCAGCTCGCCGACCGTTTCGTCAAAGACCCGCATGAGTTCGTCAAGGCGGGTGATGTCGTCAAGGTGCGAGTCGTTGAAGTGGATGTGAAGCGCAAGCGCATCGGGCTGACCATGCGTAAGGATGGTGGTGAGGCTGCGCCGCAGCCGATGCGGGAGAGGGGCAATACCAACGCCATGCGCCACGCGACAGCCAAGCCCAAAGATCGCAACGAGGGGTCGCAATCCGGTGGTGCACTGGCAGCTGCCCTGGCTGAAGCCATGAAGCGGCGCTGACCTGCGGTTGAAATGATTTTTCTGAGTAAAGCCCTGCCATACACCTCGGCAGGGCTTTTTGCTTGATGAAATCGTTCAATTTTTTTGAAATAAGACTATCTTGCAACTTATGCCGAAAGGAATACGGTCAGCAAAATTGATAAGTGAGACTTAGCAATTGGGGGTGCCATGGCGTCGTCTCTGCATGTTCTTCTCGAAAAGATAATCAAGAACGGTGATCTGACCGTCAACAGCCCCGGCGGCAGCCGCACATTCGGCAATGGTGCCGGAAAAAAGGTGGTTCTCGACTTCACCGACGAAGCCGCCATGCAGGAGATTGCCGCCGATCCGGCGCTCAAGCTTGCTGAAATGTACATGGAAGGCCGCGTGAAGGTCGCGGAAGGCGACATTTATGATTTTCTGGCGCTGGTCAAAAGCAATACGCTGAGCGAAGCCCTGTCCTTCGGCATGATCTGGCGTGGCATGGCTCGCATCATCGCCGCCCGCATCAAGATGCATCTGCCGGTCAATCACAACAAGAGCAACGTCGCCCACCATTATGATCTGAGCGCAAAGCTGTTTGACCTCTTTCTCGATGAGGACTGGCAATATTCCTGCGCCTATTTCAATCCGCCCGGCATCAGCCTCTATGAGGCGCAGGTCGCGAAAAAGCGGCACATTGCCGCCAAGCTGATGACGGAGCCGGGCCAGAGTGTTCTGGAAATCGGCTCCGGCTGGGGCGGCATGGCCATGTATATCGCCGAGAGCGCCGGAGCCGATGTCACCGGCATCACGCTTAGCGAGGAACAGCTGCGCGTTTCCCGCGACCGAGCCGCAAAACGCGGTCTTGCCGGCAATGTCCGCTTCGAGTTGCAGGATTATCGTTATCTGCCTGCCTCGAAAAAATACGACCGCATCGTCTCCGTCGGCATGTTCGAACATGTCGGGCCGACCCATTATCGCGACTATTTCGAGAAGGTGGCGGAGGTGCTTGATGACAAGGGCGTGATGGTGCTGCATTCCATCGGTCAGCCCTATCCGGCACTGGCGACCAACCCCTTCATCGAAAAATATATTTTCCCCGGCGGCTATATCCCATCGCTCGCGGAAGTGTTGCCGGCCCTCGAGAAGTCGCGGCTGCTCGTAAAGGATATCGAAATTCTGCCCATGCATTATGCCCATACGCTTCGCCACTGGCGGGAACGTTTCGTGGCACGCAAGGCAGAAGCGATCGCGCTTTACGATGAGCGCTTCTTCCGCATGTGGGAGTTTTATCTGGCGGGGTCGGAAATGGCCTTCACCCATGAAAACTTCCACATCTTCCAGATCCAGATCGCCAAGGATCGCGATGCCGTGCCGCATAATCGCGACTACATTGCGCAGAACGAGGCAAAGCTGCTGGAGTTTGAGAAGACCCGGGCGCCGCTGGAGAAGGTGACATTCTGACGACGGTGTGGGCGACGAGTGACCGGATTGCGGAGAGTATTGACAAGCGTCTCCGCAATCTCGGCGTCACCCTCGGGCTTGTTCCGAGGATCTATCCACGTTGCGTAAAGTCCTTCGGTCGCAGATGCTCGGGACAGGCCCGAGCATGACGAACGAGAGGTTTGGCGCCGTGTCGTGAGCCTCGCAGTGGCGTCTGCTTCTTAACGCACTGGTTAATCGAATGGAAAGACAATCCCTCTAATTCTACGGACACCTGTCTGTATTGCGTTTCTGGGGTTCTTTCATGTTCAAGCCATCAGCGGCAGCCGCCGCCTGTATCCTGTCGCTTTTTGCCGTGGGCAATGCCCATGCGGCTGGCTGGTTTTCCGGCGACTGGTATCTGAAACTCGGCGGCGCGGGTTTCACTGCGCCGAAATATCAGGGCGATAACAAGAATGAATTCGGCTTTTCGCCCATCATTTCCCTCGGCCGTCAGGGGCAGGGCGCCCGTTTCACCTCCCGGAACGACAGCGCCTCCATCTCGCTTCTGGATAACGGTCCGATCAGCATGGGTCTCGCCGGCCGCCTGATTTCTCCACGTGATGAGGGTGATTCTGCGGATCTGAAGGGCATGACGCGTATCAAGCGCGGCGGCGAGCTTGGTGGTTTTGCCGAGGCTTATCCGACCGACTGGCTGCGCGTTCGCGGCGAAGTTCGTCAGGGCATCCGCAGCCACAGCGGCGTGGTCGGAGATGTCGCTGTCGATGCCTTCACCGATATCGCCCCCGGCATCCAGATTTCGGCCGGCCCGCGCGCCACGTGGGTGAGCAGCAAATACAATGAACGTTATTACGGTGTGAGTGCGGCACAGACGGCCGCCGGCGCGCCATCGCCCTATAGCCCGGGCGGCGGCCTGCATTCGGCCGGTATCGGCGCCGCCATCACCTGGAAAGTCACCGAAAATGCCGAAGTCGGCTCCTTTGCGGAATATCGCCGCCTGACCGGCGATGCCGCGGACAGTTCGCTCGTGCGCGAGCGCGGTTCGAAGAACCAGTTCATCATCGGGGTTCAGGCGAGCTACAAATTCAATTTCTCCCTGCCCTGACACGAGTGGAGATATGCTCCTGAAAAGCCCCGCCGCGAACAGCTGCGGGGCTTTTCTGCGTGTACGGTCGGCTGCTGAAATCCATTCCGATTTTGCGGCTGATGCTGTAGAACCATCCCATGGTTCACCACAGCGATTTGTCAGACCGCGTCTCCGACGCGCCATCCAATAACTGGGTCTATCGGATTTTGCCGAGGCCCCTCTGGCCCTATGCGCAGCTGGCCCGGTGGGACCGACCCATCGGCTGGCAATTGCTGATGTGGCCATGCTTCTGGTCCGCAGCCCTCGCGGCTAACGCGGCGGTGTCGACCGGCGGCTTTTCCTGGGGCACGCTGCTCTGGCACCTAGTGCTGTTCTTCATCGGATCGGTGGCGATGCGCGGCGCGGGCTGCACCTATAATGATCTGGCCGACCACAAGATCGACACGGCAGTGGCGCGCACCCGCTCGCGACCGCTGCCGTCGGGCCGGGTGAGCCGCGGACAGGCCAAGGTCTTCATCGTCCTGCAGGCG
This sequence comes from Agrobacterium sp. MS2, assembly GCF_003261015.1. Classification (NCBI taxonomy): domain Bacteria; kingdom Pseudomonadati; phylum Pseudomonadota; class Alphaproteobacteria; order Hyphomicrobiales; family Rhizobiaceae; genus Agrobacterium; species Agrobacterium sp. MS2. Next base: position 12,939 of record NZ_QLNF01000064.1, read on the forward strand.
CTTGCCGGGCTGGTCGTCCTCCTGCAGTTCAACAGTTTCGCAATCGCGACCGGTATGTTCTCGCTGTTCTTCGTGGCGATCTATCCCTTCGCCAAGCGCTTCACCAACTGGCCGCAATTTTTCCTCGGTCTTGCCTTTTCCTGGGGCGCGCTGATGGGCTGGGCGGGGCAGTTCGGATCAATTGCCTGGCCGGCTGTCCTGCTTTATGTCGGCTCCATCGCCTGGACGATCGGTTATGATACAATCTACGCCCATCAGGACAAGGAAGATGACACGGCGGTGGGCATCGGTTCTACCGCCCTCCTGTTTGGAGAAAACACACATCGCTGGCTGGTTTTCCTTTATGGCACAGCCCTTGCCATGATGTTCCTGTCGTTCTGGACGGCGGGTGTTAACGTCATTGCCTATAGCGGACTTGCCGCCGCGGCTCTCATGCTGTTCCGGCAGGTATGGGTGCTTGATATCGATGACGTTGACCAGTGCCTCGTGCTGTTCAAATCCAACAACCGCGTCGGCGTGCTGATTTTCGCAGGGCTCATTCTGCCGCTGCTGCTGGTGTAAGCTGCGGGAATAGCGAATACGAAAAAGCCCGGTCGCGTCATCCGCGCCGGGCTTTTTGTGTTATGAAGAAGTCAGTTGCGGGCGATGATTTCCTTGCCCTCGATCTTCATGCTCATGCCGAGCGAACCGGTGGAACGGCGAACGAGGAAGCGCGGGCGGCGCTCCGCGAAATAGGAATGGCGGCGGCGCGGACGGGTATTCTGGGTGCGCACCTTGCCGAGATGTTCTTCCAGCGGACGGGCGACGCCATCGGCTTCCACCATCAGCATGGGAATGCGGTAGGCCTCGGACCAGCTGCGCCAGTCGGCGGCGATATCGCACAGATCGTGGGCGACGAGAAGCGGAACGCAAAGATCCGGATCGTCGTGATGCAGCTCGAGAGTCACCGTCACCTGCCCGTCACCATGGTCGATGGCGCGGGCGGCAACACCCTTGAAGGCGCGGGCAGGCAGGGCGAAGGACAGAGGCAGGCCGGAAGAGGACAGAACCTTTCTCAGAACGGCGCCCCGTTCATCGAGGGTGACGGCGACATCGGTCGCGCCATTGCCTTTTCCATAGGTGACCTGTTGCGGAAAACGTGCCGGGTCTAACCTGAGAGTGGCGACGGCCCAGTCGGGCTTCAGAACGGTCTTGGTCATGTTTATTCTACCCTTGTTTTACCTGAGAGCCGGTTTCCGGTCTTCTCATCGGGACTTTTCGTCCTCTGATGTCAGGAGAATATCCGCCGCCTGTTCGAGACTGCTTAAAAATCGCGGTTAAGAAAACTTTGCATTCCCAAATGGTTAGCAAAACACACTGTGGCATGGTTTCGCTCGGGTAAAGGAGATCGGGACAATGCGGTTTTTATCCCGGTCGAAATTGTGCTCTTTCAAGCTCCGGGCAAGGCGCGTCCTGCATAGTCGCGTCGGGCCCTGCCGCGCTTCCGGATGGAGGCATGGCGGGGCGGATTCAAGCGGAGTTTCGACGTCCCACGGGGACGAGCGAGGCTCCAGGGGGCATTCGGATGGTATCGACTTATCTCAGCTACGACCTCATCAACCGCGATATGAAGACAAGCATTTCACGCGTGTCGCAGCAGGCAATCACCGAGCGTCAGACGAAATATTACAAGGAAAACATCGGCAATGTGAAAAGCGTCGATGAATTCCTCGATAACTATCAGCTCTATTCCTATGCCATGGATGCCTTCGGCCTCGGCGAGATGACCTATGCCAAGGCTTTCATGAAAAAGGTGCTGGAGAGCGACCTGAACGACCAGAACAGCTTCGCCAACAAGCTGACGGACGAGCGGTATCGGGAATTTGCCGCTGCCTTCAATTTCACGGCCTCGACAAAGACGGTTCAGACGGAGGCACAGCTCGACAAGATGATCGGGCTCTACGGGACGTCGATCACCGACATGGATGACAGCCTTGCCGAAGAGACCCGCTATTACAAGGCGATCATCGGCACGGTCACCAACGTTGATCAGCTGCTCCAGAACGACAGGGCCCGCGCCTATATATTTCAGGTCTTCAGCATCGATGAGAAGACCTATACCTATTCCCATATCCGGGGATTGATGACGAGCGACATCGCCGATCCCGACAGCTACCTCAATCAGAAATTTGGCGCTGCCTATAATGATGCGGTCGAAAAGCTGACCATGAAGGGTAATATCGAACTGCACGCGGAGGTCACGGCGCGCATCGCCGCAATCGACACTTCGCTCGCGGGAACGGAACTGACAGACGAGCAGCGCACGGCGCTCGAGGCGGAAAAAGTTACCAGGCAGGACCAGCTGACGCAGCTCGAAGCCGTGCTGCCACCCAAGAGCGAGTGGGAAGCGAAGCTTGCCGCGATCACCGCAGAACAGACGACGCTTTCAAATGCCGTTACCCAATATAACAAGATGGCACAGCTCGCCGCCGCCTTCGAATTCAAAAACGATGGCACCGTTGCCGCCGGCGGGGCGCAGAAAGCTGATAATATCAAGGTGATGACGGATGCCTACATCAGCAGCGCACCGCGCGTGACACCGACGGTCGCCACGCTGAACCGCGACTATTTCGAATCGAAGATCGGTTCGATCAAGACCGTGGACGAACTGCTCTCGGATACGCGTCTCCTCAACTATATCAAGGTTGCCTTTGACCTTAACGACCTGACGATCGTGACGGCGACGATCGAGAACATCCTGACCAGCGACCTGAACGACCCGAACAATTACATCGCGACTTTCGGCAAGAACGACAAGCGCTACCTCGCCATGAGGAACGCGTTCAATTTCAAGACGGACGGAACACTTGCCGACGGCACGACGCCGCAGACGACGCTGCAGACCGCGACCACGACAAGCGGCTACATGACCCATTACGGCGAAAAGGATGACGCCGCCGACGAGAAGGCGCTGACCTTATTCAAGAGTGACATTAGAAGCGTCACGTCCGTCAAGGATTTCCTCGACAGCAGCGCAGTCTATAATTATGCGCTGAAGGCCGTCGGCCTCGATCCGGCCAAGGTGAATGCGGCGGATATCCGCAAGGTCCTCACCAGCGATCTTCAGGACAAAAAGAGCTACGTCTATACGCTGAAAGACGAGCGCTATGTCAAACTGGCGGAGCTTTTCAACTTCGCACCGGACGGAAGCCTAGGCTCCCCGGTGCTGGCACAGTCGGAAATCGAGATGCAGACGATGTCGGCTGACTACATCAAGAAGAAGTCGGCTTTCGGCACTGAGAAAGACAAGGAAACCGCCAAGAAGGAGGCGGAATATTTCACGGGCGAGATGCAGAAGATCAAGACGCTCAAGGATTTTCTGAGCAATGATCGTCTCACGGAATTCGCGATGGAATCGCTTGGCATCGATCCCAAAACTGTGACGAAGGAACAGCTGCAGAAGATGTTCTCGTCGAAACTGGATGATGGCGAAAGCTATCTCAACAAGGAAATGGATCCGGTCTTCCGCCGTCTCGTCACCGCCTTCAACTTCGATTCTGACGGCAATATCCTTCACGAAGACCGCAGCCTGATCCAGACACGGCGCGGTCTCTACGAGACACTGGACAATTATCTGACCCAGACCCTGGAGACGCAGGCGGGCGAAGAGAATGCCGGCGTCCGTCTGGCGCTTTATTTCAAGCGCATCGCGGCAGGCACGACGTCCTATTATTCCATTCTTGCCGATACCGCGATCCAGAGTTTCATCAACACCACCTTCGGCATTCCTGACGAACTCGGCAATGCCCCGGTCGATACGCAGGTGGCGATGATGAAGAAATATTTCGACATCAAGGATTTTCAGGACCCGGAAAAGGTAAAGAAGCTCGTCGCGCGTTTTACCGTCATGTATGACAACGCGCAAAACACCACAGATCCCATCATGATGCTGTTCAATGGCAGCGGCTCTGCGGGAATCAGCGGCGATACGCTGCTGGCGGTAGCGACGCTGCGCGCGCGATAGGCGCGTTCAGACCGGCTTGTCAGCAGGGGGCGCTCCACGATCCGCCGCCGGACTACCAGCCCGGCAGCATATGCCCGGCGCGCAGGCGCGGCATCTTCGGATAGGTCTTCACATCGCTGTCCATCTCGTCGACCACGCTCATCGGTGAGATATTGTCGAGGCAGGCGGTGATATGGTCGGTGATGGCATTCACCAGCGATGGGGAAAGGCCCGGTCGTTTCATCAGGCCGATCTGCACCGGCGGCAGCGGCGGGAAGCCGTCTGCGGCGGTCAGAACCTTCATGCCGGTGCGCAGCGCCGATTCCGGCAGCACCGAAACAGCCATGCCC
>NZ_QLNF01000064.1:17281-49835 GCF_003261015.1 Agrobacterium sp. MS2
CGGCAACGACGGTTGAAGACCAGCTGGTGAACAGCACCTGGTAATCGCGCCCGTCGGCATCGAGCGCCGAACAGGCGAGCTGGCGCCAGTGGCAGTCACGTCGTCCGACGGCGAGGGGCACCGGGGCATCGTCCTTCAGCGGATGGTTGGCGGAAGCGACCCAGCACAGCGGTTCGGTGCGCACCACATCCGACGAGCGGGCCCGCGGATTGTGGGTGACGAGAGCGATATCCAGTTCGCCGCGCGCCATTTTTTCCGCAAGGCTAACCGACGGCTCGCAGACGATGTAAAGCTCGACATTCGGATGAGTCTTCGCGAAACGCCCGATGATCTCGGGCATGTAACGGTCGGCATAGTCATCGGGCGTGCCGATGCGCAGCGTGCCCTCCAGCCGGTTGTCATCGAAGGCGGCGATCGCCTCGTTATTGAGGCGGATGATGCGGCGGGCATAGTTCATCAGCTTTTCGCCTTCCGCCGTCAGGCGGTTGCCCCGCCCGTCCTTGGCGAAGAGCTGTTTGCCGATGCGTTCTTCCAGCCGTCGCATCTGCATCGAGACGGCGGACTGTGTCTTGAAAACGCGGTCTGCGGCCTTGGTGAAGCTGCCCGTATCGACGATGGCGATGAAGGTGTGCAGCTGGTCTATGTCGAGAGGTGCGGACATGGATGGTCATCCATCAGAATGATTGATGTCTTACATTAGAAACATTCGTTGGACTGATCAATAGTCTTGCGACATTTTGACACCAAGCAAATCAATCTCAACCCCGGGCCGGCGAAACGTCAGGCCCCCAACCCGAGGCAGCTTCTCGCGCGTGGTGCGCCGGGGGCGGTGCCGCATCGTGCCGTTACGAAAGGATAAGTGTCATGCGCACGGCAGAACGGAGAATGGAACTGGAACTTGCAACAGCACGGCCGAACGATGCGTTCCGCCGCGTCGCTTTCCGCGTCAAGACCTTCGTGCAGCGCATCTACAATCGTATCGTGGCGAATGGCCTCACCGAGCTGGATGATCGTCTTCTCGCCGATATCGGCCTGGCAAGATCGGACGTCAGCGACGCCCTCAACACGGGCCTGCTGGAAGATCCCACCGCTCATCTGACCCGCGCGGCACGTCGACGGGCAGTAACACGGTTCGAGACCCTTTGAAATAGTGCCATCCGGCGGGCCTCCAGCTGCCGGAGAGGCCATCCAGCCGAAAGGTTTCCCCGCAGGGTGATTTGCCAATAGCCCTGCCTTTGCCCGGTGTCAGGCCCCCTCGGCCGCACCGGGCTTTTTTTATGTCTGCGATTGGCGCTCTCGCGAAACCCGAAGCGGTTCCGCTGGTTTTAATACTGGTATTCCTCGAACACAGGAAGAACCGAGCCGTCCCAGCGGCCATTGTAAAGCGCCAGCAAGTCTTCGGCGAGTGTCGTTTTCTTCGCCAAAACCTCGTCCAGCGAGGACAGGAATACGGTCTCGTCCTGACCTTCGCCATTCAGCCGGTTGCGGTTTTTCAGTCCGGTGCGGGAAATATTGAGCACTTCGCGCGCGATACCGAGAAGTGGCTTGCCGGCGATTTCGGCATTCAGTCCCTTGGCCGGAACCGCATCACGAAGGGCGATAACCTCGTCGAAGCTCCAGGCCGCCGTCAGTGCGTCGGCAGCGTCCAGCGCTTGCCGATCGTAGAGAAGGCCGACCCAGAAGGCTGGCAGGGCGCAGATGCGTCTCCACGGGCCGCCGTCGGCGCCGCGCATTTCCAGAAAACGCTTCAGGCGCACATCGGGGAACAGGGTGGAGAGATGGTTCGTCCAGTCGCCCATGGTCGGTTCCCATGCGGCGATTTCGCCCTTGAGCGCACCATTCATGAACTGACGGAAGGTGACATGGGTGCAATCATGGTATTTGCCGTCGCGCACGATGAAATACATCGGCACGTCGAGCGCCCATTCCACATAGTCCTTGAACCCGAAATCCTCGTTGAAGGTGAAGGGCAAGACGCCCGAGCGGCGATTGTCAGTATCGCGCCAGATATCGCCGCGCCACGAGAGAAGACCGTTCGGCTTGCCCTCCGTAAAGGGCGACGAGGCGAAAAGCGCCGTTGCCAGAGACTGCAGCTTCATGGAAACGCGCATCTTCTGACGCATGTCGGCTTCGGATGAAAAGTCGAGATTAACCTGAATGGTGCAGGTGCGGTACATCATGTCGAGACCCTTGGTCCCGACTTTCGGCATGTAGCGCGTCATGATCGCGTAGCGCGATTTCGGCATGCGTGGCGTTTCGTCAAAGGTCCACAGCGGGCTGCCGCCGATGCCGAGGAAACGGATGCCCATCGGCTCCGCCACTTCGCGCAGCGTCGCCAGATGCTGGTTGGATTCCTTGCAGGTCTGGTGCAGGTTCTCAAGCGGCGCGCCCGAAAGTTCGAACTGCCCGCCCGGTTCGATGGAGATGGCACCCATGCCGTGTTGTTCGCCGAGGCCGATGATGTTTTCACCGTCCATTATCGGGTCCCAGCCGAGCTTCTCCTGCATGCCCTTCAAAAGTGCGGAAATGCTGGCATCGCCGAAATAAGGAACCGGCCGGTTGTCCTCGCGGAAAAAGGCGAATTTTTCGTGCTCGGTGCCGATACGGAAATCGGCTTCAGCTTTGTTACCGCCCGCCAGATAATCTGTAAGCTCCGTAACGGAGGAAAGGGGGGTCTGGTCGGTCGTGTCGCGTGCCATGGCTTACCTTGTTATGACGTCTCTGTTGCGGCGAGGCATATGATTGGCAGATAGGGCCGTATCGTAGCTGGAGGCAAATGAATTTCTTTTAAAGATGCATGAAGAGCAACGGAGCATTCAGTTCCAGTCGCCGACCGTGGCCTGAATGACCGCCAGTGCGGCAACCGCAGCCGTATCTGCCCTCAGAATGCGCGGCCCGAGCGGAATGGGGGTGACGAAGTCGAGGCTGCGCAGAAGCTCCCTTTCTTCCTCCGAAAATCCACCTTCCGGACCGACGAGCAATGCGATTTTGCGTTCCTTCACTGCCTGCAGGATCGGCAGCGGATTTTGCCCCGTGTCGCCTTCGTCGCAATAGATGATGCGCCTGTCGTGGGGCCAGGTGTCCAGCATGTCCTTCAGTTTCACCGGCTCGGCCACCTCGGGCAGGGACAGTATGCCGCACTGCTCGGCGGCTTCGATGGCGTTGGCGCGCAATTTTTCGGTGTTGTGAATCTTGCCTTGGACATGCTGTGTCATCACCGGCTGCAACAGGCCGGCCCCCATCTCCACCGCCTTCTGCACCAGGTAATCCATGCGCCCGACTTTCAGCGGCGCGAAAAGATAATGCAGGTCCGCGGGGTTTGGCTGAGGCCGCGTCTGTTCGAGGGGGACGAGCACGATCTTCTTGCGGCTCGGAAAGGCAAGTTTCGCTCTCCACTCGCCGTCCCGACCGTTGAACAGCAGGATTTCCGCACCATCGGTCATGCGCAGCACATTGGCGAGATAGTTGAACTGTTCGGCGGTCGCCTCCAGCGCGACGCCTTCGGCAAGGCTGGCTTCGATATACAGGCGTTGCATCCGGAAATTGGCGCGCATGGGATTTTTCGGCTTTAGCGAAAGAGGAAGGACATGAACCAGTAGAGCAGCGCCGCGAGCGCTGCACTGGAGGGAACGGTGACCAGCCAGGCGGCGATGATCGTCATGAAGTGGGAGCGGCGGACAAGATATCGGCGGCGTATCTCCGAAGGATTGTCGGCATATTTGTCAGACCGGCGGGGTCGGCCGTCACCAACCTGGACCAGATCCTGCCGCCTGCGGGACGATTGCGTGTACCATTCACGGAAAAAGCCGACGCCGAACACCGCGCCGATCGCCGTATGGGTTGTGCTGACTGGCAGGCCGAAACGCGAAGCGACGAGAACGGTGAGCGCAGTTGCCACCGAAACGCAGAAGGCGCGCATCGGGTTGAGCTTGGTGATCTGCTCACCGACGAGGCGGATGAGGCGCGGGCCATAAAGAAGGATACCGCAGGAGAGCCCGAAGGCGCCGACCAGCATCACCCACAGCGGCGCACGTGCAGAGGTGCTCACCGCCTCGTCATGCAGGGCCCGCACGATGGCAACGACAGGGCCAATGGCGTTCGAAACGTCATTAGCCCCATGCGCGAAGGACATCAGGCCGGCGGCGAGAACGAGCGGCCACTGGAACAGGATGCGAAGCGACTGGTTGCGGTTTTCCAGTCCTTCCGACTGCTTGCGGATGATCGGCACGCCAAGCCGCCAGACGACAAGCCCGGTCACCAGCCCAATCAGGCTGGCGTGGCCAAGCGACACATGCATGAGCTGCCGCAACCCGACCCAGATGAGATAAGCCGTAAAAACACCCGCCATCAAACCGATGAGGACCGGCACCCACCGCTGCGCCGCGCCAATCTTGTCCTCGCGGTAAATGATGAATTCCTTGATGAAAGCAAGGATCATAATGGCTATGGCGGCGCTGATGAAAGGCGCGAGGACCCATGCGAAGGCGATGCTGCCGAGCGACAGCCAGTCCACTGCTTTTGCTCCGTAGGCGGCCATGCCCGCGCCCGCGACTCCGCCCACGACCGTATGAGTGGTTGAAATCGGTGCTCTGGTCCAGGTCGAGATATTGACGAGAAGGCCGGCGGCGAGAAGCGCAGACAGCATTGCCCAGGAGAAAACGGTTCTGTCGGGAATGGTCTCGATGTTGATGATGCCGCTGGAAATGGTTTCGACGACATTGCCGCCGGTGATCAGCGCCCCCGCAATCTCGCAGATCGCGGCGATGATGAGCGCGACGGCAAGCGGCATCGCCTTGGCGCCGACCGCGGGGCCGACATTGTTCGTCACGTCATTGGCGCCGATATTGATTGCCATATAGGCGCCGATGGCGACGGCGGCGATGATGATGACGGCGCCCGAAGTGCCTACGACAAAAGCACCGGCGAAGACCGCCGCCAGAACGACGAACATGAAGCCGGCGCCAAGGCCCGCAAGCTGCTGTGTGACATGCAGCGTCGCTTCTTCGACACGGGTAATCTTGTCGAGATCCTTGTCGAGCGTCGGCTTCATGTTTGATGGCGGCTTCAATGCCATTCAGACCTCGTTTGCCAGCATTCCCTTTCGTCCGGCAGTGTCGCAGGTTGAAGGCAATTTACAGAAAGACTGTTACATCTCGTACATCTTTCCAAAAGGAAAGATGATAAAAGCCGTGTTGGAAAAACAAACTGCAAATTGCCACACCTGGGGCGGCCGCACTATTTTGAATGCGTCATCCGTTTGTCGAAAGCGAGCATCAGCGCTTTCAGTTCCGGCTCGTTCACCCGCCTGGTCGCCTCCTGGGGGCTGACCCATTCCAGTCGCCTGGATTCCTTTTCAGGAAAGCTATCCTGCATTTCGGAAACTTCGAGCAGATGCACCTGAACCCTGCATGGCACATTGATGCCGCTGTTCAGTTTTTTCTCGTATTCGTAGTAACCGAAGGGGGCCTTCTCCACCGTGCCCTTGACGCCTGCTTCCTCATAGGCTTCCTGCTCGGCTACCGCATGGGCCTTTTTATGCGCCATGGGCCAGCCTTTGGGAATGACCCATCGTCCCGTATCCCTGCTTGTCAGCAGCAGCACTTCAGGCCCCGGATTTTTCTTGGAGAACCGATAGCACAGCGCCGCATATTGCTGCCGCGGCGGTCTGCGCAACATCAAGCCAACATCTGTCGCCAATCGATTCAAAATCTTCAATCCGAATAGGTCCTTCTTTGCCTGCCTATGATAATTGCTAATATAGATATCCCGTAAATTCCGCCAATCCCCCAACCTCCATAACCCACTACTGTCTTCACGCTGATGAAGCCTGCGGAAAAGATGATGCGGCAGATTTGCGAACAAAGTTTCGACCGGGTGGTTCCCCGGCCGAACAGCCCGATTGCGGTCTCACGGATGCGTCCCTTTCACACCGTTCGCAACCAAAGCATCGATAACGGAACGCTTCAGGCGGGGTGCAGTCCCCAATGGCGCAGGCCTTCAACCACGCCGTCCGCTTCGGACGCGCCCGAGCGGAAATAACGGCTGTCGAGATCAGCCAGCGATACAAGCTCCGGCAGGGCATTGCCGACAATGACTCCACGAATGTCCGTCAACTCGAACATCGCCCGATCATTGCCAGTATCGCCTGCGACCACTGATTCGTCGAGGCCGATACGCAATTGTCCACATAACCATGCGAGCGCAGCGCCCTTGTCGGCGGCCTTCGGTAATATATCCAGATCGCGCCCGCTGGAATAGACGATCCGGGCTTCGATATCGGCCCCGATCAGCGCAGCCTCGATATCGGCCAGTGTCGCTTCATCTGCGTCATGCAGGAACCAGCTGGACTTGAGGCCATGCTGGTAACGCTCCTCCTGCATCGTCACGCCGGGAACAGCGCTCATTACATCGGCAATTTTCTTTGGGTCGAATCCGGTGCCGAGCGAATGTGTGTAGGCGCTCTCCAGGTCGCTGCGCTCCTTGGCATGCAGCATGGTGCCGACCCCGCCGATGATGTAATCGGGCCGGGGCAGCGGCACTTCTTCCAGAAGGGCGAGCTGGTCATCCACCAGCCTGCCGCTGTTGAACACCAGAACCGGACGGCGATCGTCCGGCAATGACTGCCAGAAATCCCGGAACCGCCGCGTGGCGTCATTATCGCCCACGACGGTGCCGTCGAGATCCGTTGAAAAAAGGCGAAGCGGTCTCAATCGCCGTCATTCCATGGTTCGGCCCAGTCGGCTTCCTCGAGGACCGGCATCATGGTCCTGCCTTCCACCACGGCCAGAAGCTGCTGAGCAATCCCGGTCCATGTGAAGAGGCTGCGCGCCTTATGCGCGCCCATGCGGGAGAGGCGTCCATAGAGTCGCTCGTGCTTGAACGGCTTCATCATGGTGATGCCAAGATCCTCCTTGTCGAAAGGATCGGCGAATAACGCATGGCGACCATAGCTGACGGCTCGGAACAATCCGCCGTGGATGGTAACAACGGTCGGCGTGCCGCTTGCCATCGCCTCGATGGCCGTCATGCCGAAGGGCTCGTAGCGGCTGGACAGCACGAAGAGATCGGCCGCGCGATAGATGTCGGGCAGGTCTTCATCCGCGACATAGCCGGAGAATACCACCTTCTCCTCCAGTCCGAGCGATTTCACCCGCTCCTTGAGCTGGTTGAGGATGGTGGTTTCCTGCTCGTCCATGTTCTCGCCGCCCACGGCAAGATGCAGGCGGGCCTCCGGCTCGCGCTCGGCAAGAACCGAAAAGCCGTCGATCAGCAGGTCATAGCCCTTGTTGGTAGCAAGTCGTCCGAGCGCCAGCACCACCTTGCCTTCAAATCCGAAACGCTGGCGTATCATCTGCCGTGTCGCATCCGATACCGGGAAAAAGCGGTTGTCGTCATAACCCGGCGGGATCATGTGGATGTGCTTGCGCTTTTGCCCGTAGTCTTCAATGAGGACGTCGAGCTGCACCGGCGTGGTGGCGATCACCATGTCGCAGCTGCGGTAGATGATGAGTTCGTGCTGGATGCGTTCCTTGAAATTGAATTCCAGTTCGAACGTATCGGCCTTTTCCGGATAGTCGGTTTCCATCTGGCGTTTTTTCCAGATGCCCAGTGAATGCGGCGTATGCAGATGCGGGATTTTCAGCGCCTCGGAAAGCCGCTGACCGGCGACGCCTGCGTCCCAGTAGTGGCTGTTGATGAAGGAGTAGTTGAGATCGTTTTTCTTGATGAAACGCAGGGCGTTTTCGCACCATTCCATCAGGTGGCGGTGCAGATATTCCTTGGGAATGAAGTCACGCCCGCCGCAGGGAATGCGCACCACGCGGACGCGCTCATCGACCTCGTCGAATTCCGGCTGGTCTTCGAAGCGCCGGGTATAAAGATCGACGGTATAACCGAGTTGGCCGAGTTTGCGTGCAAGCTCAAGCACATAAACAACCTGCCCCCCGGTATCAGCCGCGCCCAGTGGCGGATGCGCGGCGACATAGCCATGCGTCGATATGAGAGCTATCCGCGGATAGCGTTCAGTTTCGCTCGTGGTTGTCATGGGTCCCATCTTGGTAAATTTTTCCAATCAACCCGATAAAAAGACCAAAGAGCACAAAAGGTTCCATCAAAACCTGAATAAAATGGATTGCGTATTTCGCCTGAGGGCGTTTTTAACTACTCCGCTGCTGCTGCCGCAAACGGGAAATCCGGTCCCATTCCCGCGCCTGATGCGCCCTGGATGTCGTCTCAACGATGAAGTCGATGTGGGCCTCTGCAGCCGCCCGTGCCGATGCCGGATCGCCGGCGACGATGGCGTCGTAAATGGCGACATGCTGTCTCAGCACCTCGTCATGGGCGCCTGCGATACTGAAGATGATGTGGCGATTATAAAAGATGTCGTCGCTCAACAGCCGGTAGCAAGAGCGAAGCGTGTGCATAAGGACGATGTTGTGCGCCGCTTCGCCGATGGCGTTGTGAAACTCCACATCCCCCGCCAGTTCCTCTTCGAAGCGGCCTGCCTCGTGCGCATCGCGCATCCGCTCGACAATGGCGGCAAGGTTGCGCCTGTCCGGTTCTGTCGCCCGCTGCGCGGCAAGTTCGGCGGTCATGCCTTCAATATAACGGCGATATTCGAGAAAATCCCGCGTCGCCCGGCTGTGGCGGGTGATCAGCGCGCTCAAGGGATCGGAAAAGACCGGCCCGACAATATCGGCGACATAGGTGCCGCCGCCATGCCGGCTCACGAGAAGTCCGCGGGTTTCGAGTTCTTTCAGCGCTTCGCGCAGGATAGGCCGCGAGACGTCGAGGCGCTGCGCCAGTTCGCGCTCGCCGGGTAGACGGTCGCCATCGCGCAATATGCCGTCGAGTATCAGTTCTTCGAAACGTAAGATCACCTCCTGCGATGTGCGGCTGTGCTCGATGCGCGCAAAAAGCGTTTCGTCCATCGCAGAAGTCCCCGGCGAAATCCGCCCGTGTTCGATATCGTATAAAGTATCAGGCAAGTCTCGCACTGGTCAAATATTCTGTCCAGTTCTCTCGCTCGCTGTATCAATGCCTGCGGCAACACGGCATCTGCCTTTTTGAATTGGCTTTTGTTAAAGCGGTCCCGACAGGGGCACTACAGCGGATTTTTCTGTCAGGTGGATCAAAACAGTGACATCGGCGTCGATCGTGGTGTTGTCATCACAATCGATGCCTTAGACATCAGCCATAAAAGCGGGGACGATATCGCAATGGCAAAGGGTAGATTTGCATTCGCAAGCGCGCCGGAACGGTCGCTGGCATTGGGCGAGGTGCATGCGCGGCCGACGGTGCTGCTTGCCCCGTCGCGCATCATCATCCAGCTTGCCTTCATGATGGATGGCGGCTCGGCCGTGCACCATTCTGTCATTGCGGAAATGTCGCGCAGCCGCGGTGTTGCGCCGCCGGAACGCGATGCGCGTCACCACGCCATGCCGTGGGGGCAGGGGACATTGCGCTGGGAGCGGCATACCGAATTCTCGACCTGGTTCTGGGATGGCCCTGCGCCGGAAAAATTTGGCGGGGAGATTGCCGGCGATCCCTTCGGTGACGGCTTTTCGCCGCCCGGCTCGCTGATCTCGGGCGTGCGGCTGGAAATTCGCCCGGAGAGTGGTTTTACCTCGCAGGCGGAAACAATCTTCGAGCCGACCAGCCTCTGTCATAGCGACGTGCGCGACGGTCAGGCGGCCATCCTCACCGATTTCCGGCAGGATCGCGACGGGCTGACGCAGATATTGGTGATCGACCGCGGCCTCAGCGATTACAGCCGCGGCGCGCTGGTGCAGCGGCTGCTGGATATTGAAACCTATCGCACGCTTGCCATGCTCGGCCTGCCGATGGCGCAGACGCTCTCGCCGGAAATCCGCCGCATCGAGGATGGCTTGACGGGCATCACCCAACGCATGAAAAACGGCGCGCGTGACGAGGCGGATGCGCTGCTGGCCGAAATGACCCGGCTTGCTGCGGAACTCGAAGCCAATGCCGCCCTCAGCCTCTATCGTTTCGGTGCCAGCCGCGCCTATGACGGCATCGTGCGCGAACGCATACGGGCGCTCGCGGAAACGCCTGTTCACGGCCATGAGACGATGGGCAGCTTTCTGGAACGGCGTATGGCGCCCGCCATGCGCACCTGCCAGTCGGTGGAAGAGCGGCAGGCCAACCTGTCGCGCAAGCTCTATCGCGCCACGGCTCTGGTTCGAAGCTGGATCGATGTGGAGCTGGAACGGCAGAACACCGTGCTGCTCAACACCATGAACAAGCGCGCCGCGATGCAGCTTCGCCTGCAGCAGACGGTGGAAGGCCTGTCTGTCGCCGCCATCTCCTATTATGTCGTCGGGCTTATCGGTTATCTCACCAAGGCAATCAGCCATGATGTGCTGCCGGTCGACCCGACCGTGGTCACCGGCGTTTCTGTGCCCTTCGCCGTGCTTGGCGTCTGGTGGGTAGTGCGCCGCATCCGCCGCTCTCATGCGGAGGGCGGGCACTGAGTGTCAGCCCTGCTCCCAATAGGGTGAAGGACCGTAGAGCGCAGCGAGATAATCGATGAACAGCCGCACCTTTGCCGGCAGAAACTGCCGGCTTGGGTAGACCGCAGACAGCGTCACGTTGCGCGACCCTTCATAGTCAGGCAGGACCTGCACCAGCTTCCCGCTGCGCAATTCGTGGCCGATATCCCATGTGGAGCGCAGCGCAATGCCGAGGCCCGATATGACGGCCTCGCGGATCACCTCGCTTGAGTTGGTGATGAGCATCCCCTCCGGGCGAAGGCTGAGCGCGCCGCCGGGTCCTTCCAGTCGCCAGATGTCGTTATTATGCGCGGGCAGGCAGCGATGCTTCCTGATGTCTTCGATCGTGGCCGGCATGCCGTACGCCTTTACATACTCCGCCGAGGCGCAAAGCACGCGCCGCACCGGTGCCAGCCTGCGGGCCACGAGGCTGGAGGAGTTGAGATCGGCGATACGGATCGCCAGATCGTAACCGCCCTCGATAATATCGATGAACTCATCGCTCAGCACCAGATTGACCGACAGGTCCGGATGCCGCTCCATGAATGTCTTCAGATGTGGCGCGATATGCATGCGCCCGAAAGAGGTGGGTGCGGAAATCTTTAGCGTGCCGTTGACGGTATTGGCCCGGCCGGAGACGAAATCCTCCGCCTCTTCCAGCCCTTCGAGAACAGCCAGCACCCGTTCGTAAAAGCCTTGCCCCGCTTCGGTCAAAGAGATTTGTCGCGTGGTGCGCTGGAACAGCCGGGCACCGAGCTTTTCTTCCAATCGCTTGATGCGCTTGGAAATGACGGCGGGCGAATAACCAAGCTCCTTGGCAGCAAGCGACATGCTGCCGGAGGCGGCAACGCTGGCAAAGACTTCGAGATCACCCAGATTTGTCATAGTTGCCCTCGATTGTTTCCAGAATAGAAAAAATCCATAACATTTGATTGCGCGACTTCAAAGTGGTAAAGAAACAATACCAGTTATCGGCACGGAGGAGCGGCGGTGACGCAGCCTATAAAGTTTCTGGAGCCGCGCGCTCAGGTCTTGGCGGATCGCGAACGAATTATCGCCGACCTCAAGACCGTCCTGCCTGATGACTGTCTTGTGCACGAGCCCCGCGAACTCGTGCCTTTCGAGACCGATGCTTTCGTTTCCTATCGCCGTCTGCCGCTCGCCGTCGCTTTGCCGAGAACGACGGAGGAGGCGGCGGCTGTCATGACATATTGCCATCGCTCCGGCATTCCGGTCGTGCCGCGCGGGGCAGGCACCTCGCTTTCCGGCGGCGCTATCCCGCAGGAAGACGCCGTGGTGATCGGCCTGTCGAAAATGAGTGCGATCCTTGAGCTTGATTTTTACAATCGCACGGCGCGGGTACAGGCGGGCGTCACCAATCTCTCCATCTCCGATGCCGCAGGCGCGGAGGGTTTCTTTTATGCACCCGACCCCAGCTCGCAGCTTGCCTGCACCATCGGCGGCAATATCGGTATGAATTCCGGCGGCGCGCACTGTCTGAAATATGGCGTCACCACCAATAACCTGCTTGGCGTCAAGATGGTGCTGGTCGATGGCACGGTGCTGGAGCTGGGCGGCAAGCATCTGGATGCTGCAGGTTACGACCTGCTCGCGCTTGCCTGCGGCTCCGAAGGCCAACTCGGTATCGTGACGGAGGCAACGGTGCGCCTCATCGCCAAGCCGGAGGGCGCGCGCCCGGTGCTGTTCGGTTTCGAAACTTCCGAAGAAGCGGGCTCCTGCGTCGCGGATATCATTGGCGCGGGCATCATCCCTGTTGCCATCGAGTTCATGGACAAACCGGCAATCGAAATCTGCGAGGCCTTCGCCAAAGCGGGATATCCGCTTGACGTCGGTGCGCTTCTGATCGTGGAGGTCGAAGGCTCCGAGGCGGAAATGGACGCCATGCTGGCCGATATCGTGGCCATTGCCCGACGACATGGCGTGAAGACGGTGAAGGAATGTCAGTCGGCAATGGAGGCGGCGGCGATCTGGAAAGGCCGCAAATCCGCCTTTGGCGCAACGGGTCGTATCGCGGATTATATCTGCATGGACGGCACGGTGCCGCTCTCCCAGCTTTCCCATGTGCTGAAAAAGACGAGTGAGATCACCGATCGCCTCGGCCTGCGCGTCGCCAATGTCTTCCATGCGGGGGATGGTAACATGCACCCGCTGATCCTGTTCAACGCCAATGACCCTGACGATGCGGCCCGTGCGGAAGAAGCGGGCAACGAAATTTTGAAGCTCTGTGTGGATGCCGGTGGCTGTTTGACCGGTGAACATGGTGTGGGCATCGAAAAGCGTGACCTGATGCGCCACCAATATGGCGAGGCCGATCTCGCCCAGCAGATGGCGGTGCGGGCAGCCTTTGACGAGGGCTGGCTGATGAACCCTTCCAAGGTGTTTCCGCTTGAGGGGAGGGGTTGATGGGCGCTGGTTTTATGATGTTGCAGGGTGTGGCTTACCCCCCTCTGCCCTGCCGGGCATCTCCCCCTCAAGGGGGGAGATCGGCAAGGGGCGAACACCCTGCCCATGGAACGGGTGAGTGCGGCATATCGATCTCCCCCCTTGAGGGGGAGATGCCCGGCAGGGCAGAGGGGGGTATCACTTGCTCGAAGGCAACAATCGCATGCTGACGCCCTACGCAGAAACCCAGGTTGCCGACATCATCCGCGATCATGCCACGCGCAAAACCCCGCTGAAAATCTTCGGCGGCAACACTCGCTCCGGTTTCGGCAATGCGGTGACGGCGGAGACCGTGCTGACCTCCCGTGCGATGAACGGTATCGTTTCCTACGTCCCCGCCGAAATGGTCATGACTGCCAAGGCTGGCACGCCGCTCGCAACTGTCGAAGCGGCGCTGGCAGAAAATCGCCAGATGATGGCCTTCGAACCGATGGACCATCGCCCGATCATGGGCACCCATGGCGAACCGACCATTGGCGGCGTCTTTGCCGCCAATGTTTCCGGTCCGCGCCGCTATGTGGCGGGTGCGGCGCGCGACAGCCTTTTGGGCATCCGTTTCGTTAATGGTAACGGCGAGATCATCAAGGCCGGCGGCCGGGTGATGAAG
This sequence comes from Agrobacterium sp. MS2, assembly GCF_003261015.1. Taxonomy (NCBI): domain Bacteria; kingdom Pseudomonadati; phylum Pseudomonadota; class Alphaproteobacteria; order Hyphomicrobiales; family Rhizobiaceae; genus Agrobacterium; species Agrobacterium sp. MS2. The sequence continues at coordinate 30,863 of NZ_QLNF01000064.1, forward strand.
AATGTCACCGGTCTCGATCTGTCGAAGTTTCTCGCTGGTTCTTTCGGCACGCTTGGGTTCCTCACCGAAGTCACATTCCGCGTGCTGCCGAAACCGCCCGTCGAAAAATCCGTTGTCGTGTCCGGCCTTGATGACGAGGCGGCGACACGCATAATGGCGGCGGCGATGGCGATGAGCGTCGAGGTCTCCGGCGCGGCGCATCTGCCTGAAAGCGTGCGTTCCAGCTTTATCGATGGCGGCTTGCCGGAAGGACCGGCCACCATTCTGCGTCTGGAAGGCCTTGCGGCCTCGGTGGAGGCCCGCACGGCTAAACTCCTGTCGGTCATGGATCGCGTCGGACCCTGGGCGCTGCTGGAGGGCGAGGAAAGCAGTCTTTTGTGGCGGCAGGTCCGGGATGTCGCGCCCTATGTCGGCCAATCCGCCAAGCCGCTCTGGAAAGTCTCGGTAGCGCCTTCGATGGGCCACCAGCTTGTTGCGGCGCTGCGCATGGAGGCAGGCATCGACGCCTTCTATGACTGGCAGGGCGGCCTGGTCTGGATGCAGATGGAGGCGGACCCCGAAGCCGATCTGCTGCGCGGCGCAATCCGTGCGCTCGGCGGTGGCCATGCCACGCTGATGAGGGCGAGCGATGCTGTGCGCGCCAAAGTCGCGGCCTTCGAACCGCGCCGGGCGGCGGAAGCACTGCTTTCCGGGCGTATCAGGGAGAAGCTCGATCCCGTGGGCATCTTCAATCCCGGCAAGATGGCCGTAACGATGGAAAGGGCCGTCTGAACCATGCAAACATCCTTCACGCCTGAGCAGCTGGCCGATCCACATGTGGCGGAATCGGAAAAAATCCTGCGCAAATGTGTGCATTGCGGCTTCTGCACCGCCACCTGTCCCACCTATGTCACGCTTGGCAACGAGCTGGACAGCCCGCGCGGCCGCATCTACCTCATCAAGGACATGCTGGAAAACAGCCGTCCGGCCGACCGCGAGGTGGTCACCCATATCGACCGCTGTCTTTCCTGTCTTGCCTGCACCACCACCTGTCCCTCCGGCGTGGATTACATGCATCTGGTCGATCATGCCCGCGCCCATATCGAGCAGACGTACAAGCGCCCCTTCATGGATCGGCTGATCCGCAATCTTCTGGTCGGCATATTACCCCATCCTGCCCGTTTCCGGCTGGCCCTGCATCTGGCCCGTCTGGCACGGCCTTTCGCCGGCCTTTTTGCGAAGGCTCCCGCGCTGAAACCGCTGCAGTCCATGCTTGCTCTCGCACCGGTCGCGGTCCCTCCAGCGTCGGCGTCAAGCCGCCCGGGCGCACGACCGGCCGAAGGTGAAAAGCGCGGGCGCGTCGCCATTCTCACCGGCTGCGCCCAGCCGGTACTTGATCCCGGTATCAATGAGGCGACGCTGCGGCTGCTTACGCGGCTCGGTATCGAGGTCGTTGTGCCGAAAGGGGAGGGCTGCTGCGGTTCGCTGGTGCACCACATGGGCCGGGAGGAAGAGGCGCTGGCTTCTGCTCGGCGGAATGTCGATGTCTGGACGCGCGAGATGGAGAATGGCGGTCTCGACGCCATCATCATCACAGCGTCGGGCTGCGGCACCACCATCAAGGATTACGGCCATATGCTTCGGCTTGATCCGGCCTATGCCGAAAAAGCCGCGCGGGTCTCGGCTCTGGCAAAGGACATCACCGAATACCTCGCCACGCTCGATCTGCCGCAACAGCAAAGCCAGGGGCTGACGGTCGCCTATCATTCCGCGTGCTCAATGCAGCACGGTCAGAAGATCACGCTTGCGCCGAAACAACTGCTGAAGGCGGCGGGTTTTGCCGTGCGTGATCCAGCGGAAGGGCACCTGTGCTGTGGTTCGGCCGGAACCTACAACATCCTGCAACCGGAAATTTCCGGCAAGCTCAAGGCGCGCAAGGTGAAGAACATCGAGGCCACGCGGGCAGATGTCATCGCGACAGGAAATATCGGCTGCATCACGCAGATCGGAACCGGCACGGACATGCCGATCCTGCACACTGTCGAGCTTTTGGACTGGGCTTATGGCGGGCCGAAGCCGGCGAGGCTGTCAGTTTAGAAACGTCCCGTGGTACTTTCGACTGCGCAGTACCCGAGCCAGATTTCGCGCATGCACTTTCGGCATCCGTCATGCCGGGCTTGACCCGGCATCCAGCCGACGCGCGTGGGCGCGACGAGAAGAGTCTTTCCAGCCCAATGACTTGGGCTGGCTGGATTCCGGCTCATGGCCGGAATGACGAAGAAAGAGAGCGTCGTCCACGCGGCACGCTCTGGCCATATCTTCTAGAACTTATACGCCACACCGAAATTCACCGCATTGGTGATGATGTCGGTCTTCAACGAGCCGCCGTTGTCAATATCGACATCGATGAAGGAATAGGTGCCCTTATATTCCACGAAGGTCGACCAGCTGTCGGTGATGCGGTAGCTGAGGCCGGCCTGCGCCTGCAGCGTTGCGCCGCCGAATTGGTACTCGAAAGTCTTGCCCGAGGGGCGGTACACTTCCACATGCGGCACGTTGATGCCGACGCCGGCGCCGACGTAAGGGGTGATCGGCAGGGATTCCAGCGGAAAGCGGTAGAGCGCGTTCAGCGTCAGTAGGTTCAGGCCGTCGGTGAATTCGAAATGCGACCAGCCTGAGCGGGCAAGTGTCTGGTCATCGGCATAGACCTTGTCGTGGGTGAAATCGAGCGAGATACCGAAATTCCGGAGCTGACCCTCATCGAACCAGTAGGTGCCGCGCACGCCCCAGTAGGGCGGGCTGGAAAAGGACTTGCCTTCCCATCCGGCGCGGAAATCCGGACCGTCGGAAACTTTCACATCGCTGTGCGGTGCGCTTTGCCAGCCGCCGTAACCGGAAATTGCGAATTCGCCCGCGATTGCGGCAGAGAAGGAAACGCCGCTGAAGAGCAGGGCGCAAACAAATGAAGTGTGGCGCGGCATGAAGTGAATCCAGATTGATATCAGTAATTCACCAAACCGTTTTTTGATAACATTTGAATGACAGAAACGAAAAACGGGCGGTCGATTGACCACCCGCTTTAAGGCCGTTCCGTCATCCCCCTGAGAGAGGTTCGGCGCCTGGCGTCCCCCGCCAAGTCTCATTCCGCTGAAGTGAGCCGGATTGTACCGCCGCAGGGCGGTAATTCAAGCGGATAAGCCGATACGCCCGTTCCGAAGCGGCCGGAAAGGCTGAACCGTTGCCGTCATATCACAATGACCTTGGTTCCGACGTTGACGCGCTCATAGAGATCGGTGACATCCTCGTTGCGCATGCGGATGCAGCCGGAGGAATTGTTGCTGCCGATCGTCCAGGGCTGGTTGGTGCCGTGGATCCGGTAAAGCGTCGAGCCGAGATACATGGCGCGCGCGCCCATCGGGTTGGCGGGGCCGCCTTCCATGAAGGCCGGCAGGTAATGTCCTTTTGCCGCCTCTCGGGTGATCATTTCCTTCGGCGGGGTCCAGCTCGGCCATTCCGCCTTACGGGTTACCTTGTGAGTTCCAGCCCATTCGAAACCGGGCTTGCCGACGCCGACGCCATAACGCCGGGCCTTGCCATCAGCAAGCACGAGATAGAGGAAACGGTTCGGCGTATCGATGACGATAGTGCCGGGTTTTTCATTGGTCGGATAGGTGACGATCTGCGGCAGGAATTGCGGCGCGATCTGGGTACGCACCGGCGCATTGGGGCGTACGGCGGCATTCTGCACCCGTGCCGGGCGCTGCGATGTGACGCCGGAGCTGGGTCGCTGCGGCATCGCGGCCTGGCGCTGCTGGAAGAACGGCTGGCGTGTGGCAGGTGCGCGCGGATAGACAACGGGGCGCACGTTGCCGCGGCCGCCGAGCTGGGTTACCCATGGCGCAGAAAGATCCGGGCTGACGACGACGGGCGGAGGCTCGCGATAACGTTCATTGGCCATGGCGGCAGGGACGGCGAGGGTGGAAACGAGGCTCAGCGCCAGGAAAACGGACTTCATCGTCATCGGGTGGACTCTCTCTGCGGGACGTCGCAACTATGGATTTGCGGGATCATTCTCCCGCTTTGCCGAACACGTTCGCACCTTGACGCCAGCGAATCGTAAATGGCTGTTCATTAAAAAGCGCTTGATTAAGGAAAGCTGATTTTAGGGTTAGCACCCCGTTTTGAAACGTGGTGAATGAGTGGTAAGTGCAGTCTTTAAGTGGTCGCAGGCGGAGTCGAAAAGGTGGTCGCGGAAATGATCGAGGCGGGACTTGAAACGGGCGCGGATGGCCTTGTTCGGTGCTTCTGGCAGCAGGGGCTTGCGGATTACAGCCGTTATCACGACGAAGAATGGGGTTATCCCGTCACCGATGATCGCCGCCTGTTTGAGAAAATTTGCCTGGAGGGCTTTCAGTCCGGCCTCTCCTGGCTGACGGTGCTGCGCAAGCGGGAGGCTTTCCGTCTTGCATTCGCCAATTTCGAGTTCGAAAAAGTGGCCGAGTTCGGCGAGGCCGATATCGAGCGCTGCCTTGCTGACAAGGGCATTATCCGCCATCGCGGCAAGATTGTTTCTACCATCAACAACGCCCGCCGCGCCGTGGCTCTGCGGGACGAGTTCGGGTCGCTCGCCCGATATTTCTGGGGTTTCGAACCGGCTGCCGCAGAAAGGCCGCAAAGGCTGGACTATGCGACTTTAAGGGCCAACCCGACCAGCGCCGCCTCCATCCGCCTTTCCAAGGATCTGAAGAAGCGGGGCTGGACCTTTGTCGGCCCGACGACCGTCTATGCATTCATGCAGGCCATGGGTATGGTCAACGACCATATCGAAGGCTGTCATTGCCGCCAGCCGATAGAGGTCATGCGGCGGGAGTTTGTACGTCCATGAAGGTAACCCCCCTTCTCCTGGCGCTTGCCATGGCCATGGCCGCCGTGCCGCACCCCTCCTTTGCGGAAGGCCGCAACGTTGACGGTATCTGGCTGGATGACGGCGAAAGGCTGAAGGAGGTGGCGTTGCCACCGGCCGGTCCGCTGAAGCTCGAGGGCTGGACGCGCCGCGGGCGCGGCGATGTTTATCGTCTGAAGGTGAAGGCAGGGCAGACGGTGAAGGTCGAGCTTGCCGCCTCGAGCGAATTCGTATTGATGGCGATCTTCGATTTTTCGACCCCGGATGAAGATGCGATTTTCTTCAGCGATTCCCAGGGCAAGGTGGCGACGCTGACACCAAAGGCAGATACCGAGTGGTTGATTCGCCCGACGCTCATTCTCGGTTCGCCGCGCCGCGGGCTCGGTGCGCATTATACACTTACTGTCAGCGCCGGCGAATAAAGCCGGAAGCTGGCTCAGGCCGTCTGGGTCAATATGATCAGGCCAAAGCTCAGGATACCGAGCAGCAAGAGAGACAGGCTGGCAGCCAGGATGACCTTACCGCCGGCGTGGCGAAGGCTGCGGATATCGACCGAAAGGCCCAACGCCGCCATCGACATGATGGTGAGGATGTTTGAGAGAGAGGCGACGGGGGCAAGCAGGACTTCAGGGATGAGACCGAATGACCGGGCCATGATCATCAGCACGAAGCCGATGATGAACCACGGAACCATCTGCTGCAATCTGAGGCGTCCCTTGTCCGACCGGCCGTGGACGACGGAGAGGGTGGCGATGACAGGTCCCAGCATCAGCACGCGGATGAGCTTCACGATGGTGCCGGTTTGCACGGCAATCGCGCCAAGCGGGGCGGTGGCGGCCAGAACCTGCGGCACGGCATAGACCGTAAGCCCGGCGAAGATGCCGTACTGGGTGGCGTCGAGCCCGAGAAGCTGCGGCAGGAATGGCATCAAAAGCACGGCGGCGACACCGAGAACCGCGGTAAAGGCAATCGAGGCGGCGACATCTTCCGGCTTGGCGCCGATGGCAGGGGCCGCAGCGGCAATGGCGGAATTGCCGCAGATGGAATTGCCGCAGGCAATCAACGTCGCGAGCTTGGGCGGGAGGCCGAGCATCCGCCCGGCGGCATAGCTGACGACCAGTGACAGCGCGACGATCAGCGCAATGCCGCCTATGAGCAAACCGCCGGCGCCCTTGAGGATGGACAGGCTGAGTGATGCACCGAGAAGCGCCACGGCGATTTCTAGCAGGGTCTTGGCGCTGAACTTTATGCCGGCGGAAGCGGCTGCGGGCAGAGCCACCAGCGAACGCAGCATGGTCCCGATCAGAATGGCGAGAACGAGATCGCCAAGCCAAGCATGGCCCGCAAGCCGCACCTGAAAGCGCTCCGCCAGAATGGCGGCGCAGCTGACGGCCGCACAGAGGAGAATGCCCGGAAGAAGCGGGGCGAGCCAGCGGAGCGAAAACTGGAAGGGATGAGCAAGGGTGCGATGTTGGGCCATGGCCAGACCATGCCGCAGCAGCCTGTTTTATTCTATCAAATAATATGGCATATATTATTCGATAAAATCGAATGAAAAACCATGACCTTTGAGCAGCTCCGTATTTTCATCGCCGTAGCCGAACGCGAGCACCTGACAAGGGCTGCGGAAGCCATCGGTCTGACCGCCTCCGCCGTCAGCTCCGCCATCAAAAATCTCGAAGCCTTTTATAATGTCGAGCTGTTCCACCGCGTCGGCCGCAACATTGAGTTGACTGAAAGCGGCCGGGTGTTTCTGGGTGAAGCAAAGGCGACATTGGCGCGTGTGCGCAATGCGGAACTAATTCTCTCCGAAATGGGCGGGCTGACGCGCGGCGAAATCACCGTCTGCGCCAGCCAGACCATTGCGAGCTACTGGCTGCCGCCGATCCTGATGCAGTTTAAGAAGCTCTATCCCGGTGTCACCGTGCGGCTGGATATCGGCAATACCAAGACCGTGACGCAGGCGGTGCTGGACGGTCTTGCGGAGGTGGGTTTCATTGAAGGCAGGATCGATGAGCCGGCTCTGATGGTGCAGCCGGTGGTGTCTGACAAGCTTCTGGTCGTCACGGGCTCCGCCCATCCCTTTGCCGATGGCCGTTATCTCACCGCGCTGGATATCCTCTACGGCACTTCATGGGTTCTGCGCGAGCAGGGCTCCGGCACCCGCTCCGCCTTCGAGGCGGCGGTGCGGCAGATGGGCGTGGATCCGGGTGAACTCTCGGTCATGCTTGAACTGCCGTCCAACGAGGCGGTGGTGATGGCGGCACGCTCCGGCGGGGCTGCGACGGCGGTTTCAGCCTCAGTGGCATCCCTCTTCCTGCGGCAAGGCCTGCTCGTTCGCGCTGGTATTGATTTGCCCGCCCGCAACTTCGCTTTGTTGCGCCACAAGGAACGCCACACCAGCCGGGCAGCCATGGAGCTGGAACGCCTCAGCCGCGCGGCATCGGAGGATTACAAGGCCGGTCTTGCGGGGTTATAGTAAAGCGCGGGGTGGCAGGCGGCGTTCGCGCGTTCGCCGTTGTATGGGAAAGCTGTCGCAAGTTTCTTCTCCCCGCGGGGGAAGAAATATGCCGCAAAGTTGCCGGAGGAGCGCCATAGCCGGCGCTCCCCTTCAACAATAGCAATCACTTGCCCCTGGACTTCAGCCAGGCCTTCATCATGGCGATTTCGCCTTCCTGCGCCTTGATCACTTCTTCGGCCAGCTTGCGGATTTCCGGGTCCTTGCCGTATTGCAGTTGGACCTTGGCCATATCGATCGCCCCCTGATGATGCGGGATCATGCCGCGCACGAAATCGACGTCGGCATCGCCACTATAATCGATTGCCATATTGCCATGCATCTTTTTGCTGGCTTCCATGAACGCCTGGGTGGAGGCGCTGTCGCTCATGCTGCCTTTTGACATGTCGTGTCCGGCATGGCCGCCCGCGTCCTGTGCAAAAGCGGGCATGGCGAGAGAGGCCGCAAAAGCGGCGGCGAGCGTAATGGTCTTGATAGACATGGATTATCCTTCCTGTGTCTGACGGATTTTTCGAAAGTCGGTCTGAAAAATCTGCGGTCAGGCGCGGGGAGGCGGTAGCGGCGGCGCGAAAGCCTTGCCGTCAAAGACAGTGCCGCGTTGCGGCTTCGGATAGGCGAATGCCATCCGCCCGGCATCGGCAAAGATCATTCGTGGGACCACGATCAGGCAGGCGGCGCAGGAATCCGGATGTGAAGCATCGTTGCCGTGGGGGCAGCAACCGCCCGTTCCCGCTTCATGAGCGGCATTCTCCGCAGGCGTTTGAGAACCGTGATCTTGCGGGTGTGATTGGGTATCTTGATGTTTCATCGGCAATTGCGAGGAAACAACTATGCCTGTCGGCATGCTCATCGCCATCTGCGCCGGCATCGCGCCGTAAAGCAGGCAGGCAAGGAACATCAATGTGCGGACCACATGGGACATGATGTGAAGTTACCGCTGGAATTATGGAATAAGCATGACGATCAGGTCAGTTCACGTGCAATGACGTGGTGCACGATGCGATAATCCCTGCTTTCCTCGCCAAGCGGCGCGAGCGGCCACTCCCATGCAGCGGCGGGCGCGGCAAGCTCAATGCCGTGCAGCAGGTCCTTGTGCTGGTGCAGGCTTCCATCCTTGCCGATGACGTCAAAGGCGGTGTCCGTCACCAGGCACACCTTGCAGGGCAGACCGGCCAGCGCATCGAGATGCGTATGAATGAGTTTCGGCAGGAGATCATCAGGCGCAGCCGCTATTTTCTGCCGTTCCAGCCGATGCTGTGCACCCGTACCGATCTGCGACAGCAGGTTGGCCGAGACGACAAAATCGAGATAGGGCACCCGCCGCAGGAAATCGAGCGGTTCCGACGGTCGGCCGGCCATGAGATCATCGAAGCCGGAAAGATCGCGATTGGCGATGCGGACATTCTTTTTGGCGTTGAGCCGCAACTTCACCTGCACGCTGGCGAGATGTACCAGATCGACCAGAACGACGGTATCGAACATCGCCACCAGCGCCTCATGGGGCACATCCCGCAACAGACCGGACCCCAGCACCACGGCGGTCCGTCTCTGCTTCAGCTTTCTCGCCGATTGCAGCACGAATTGCCGGCTGTTGTTTTCATGCTCTGCCCAGGCTTTGGCGCAACGGTTGGCGCGTGCCCAGAGATTGACGGAATAGCGGATATGCGGCCGGAATTCTTTCGGCGTGACCGCGCGGGTGGCGGCATATTGCAGGGCTTCGAGGATCATGAACGCCTAACGGTAAATTTCTCGGCGATGGCCGATTTCGACCACCAGCACGATTAGCTTGTGATCCTGTATATCGCAGATGATGCGATAATCGCCCACCCGGTAACGCCAGAAATTTCCAAGTTCGGAACCTTGCAGGGCGGCACCGGTTCTGCGGGGATTTTCATTTTGCACCACCCTGTCTGCCAGAAACGAAACGATGCGGTTCGCATCTTGCTTCGCCAGCTTTTCAAGCTGCTTGACGGCGCGGTGCTGAAACTCAATTTTCCAGATCAAGGTTGCGCATCACTTCTTCCAGAGTATAGGTGCGCTCATTGTTTGCGATCCGTCGCCGCGTCGCCTCTTCGGCGAGATAAAGATCTTCCATATCTTCGATATGCTTCTCGATCGCCTCGCGAATGTAATAGGCAGATGTGCGTCCGGTGCGCTCGGAAAGCGCTTTCAGCCGCTCATAGGTCTCATCCGGGAGGCGGATGGCCGTCTGTTTGCTCATCGCTTGCGTCCTTTCCGACTAAAATGGGATACATGCATCCCATATAGCATCGCTTGTCCTTCGCGGCCAGTAAAACCGGAGCCTTTGCGGCTTGCCGCACAGGGCTTCATCCTCTAAAGCATGTCTCCCAAAAGTGCGCAGCGGTTTTGAGATAAAGACATGCGTAAAAACAGAATTTAAAGCGCGGCGCGCTTTAACACCGGCATAATTTCAGGAAAATATCGGATCGGCATCATGAGCGAAAAAGCAAAAAAGCCTCAGAAACTGAAAGCCCGTCTGCCGCGCGGCTTCGTGGACCGCTCGGCTGCCGATATCCATGCCACCAACGAGATGATCGACAAGATCCGCAGGGTTTATGAGCTTTACGGTTTCGACCCGATCGAAACGCCGCAGTTCGAATATACCGATGCGCTCGGCAAGTTCCTGCCCGATAGCGACCGCCCGAACGAGGGCGTGTTTTCGTTGCAGGATGACGACGACCAGTGGATGAGCCTGCGCTACGATCTGACGGCGCCGCTCGCACGCCATGTGGCTGAAAACTTCAACGAAATCCAGCTGCCATACCGCACCTATCGCGCCGGTTATGTCTTCCGCAATGAAAAGCCCGGCCCCGGCCGTTTCCGGCAGTTCATGCAGTTCGATGCCGATACGGTGGGTGCATCCGGCGTGCAGGCGGATGCCGAAATGTGCATGATGATGGCAGATACGCTGGAAGCACTCGGCATCAAGCGCGGAGATTACGTTATCCGAGTCAACAACCGCAAGGTGCTCGATGGCGTCATGGAAGCCATCGGTCTCGGTGGCGAGGAAAATGCCGGTCGTCGTTTGAACGTGCTGCGCGCTATTGATAAGCTCGACAAGTTCGGCCCTGAGGGTGTGAAGCTGCTGCTCGGCCCCGGCCGCAAGGACGAGTCCGGTGACTTTACTAAGGGTGCCGGTCTCGGTGACGAGCAGATCGAAAAGGTCCTGTTTTTCGTCGGCATCAAGGATTATGCGGCAAGCGCCGATGATCTGGCGAAACTGGTCGCGGGCACCTCGAAAGGCGAGGAAGGCGTTGATGAACTGAACATCATCGGCGCTCTCGTCTCCAGTGCCGGTTACGATGCGGATCGCATCAAGATCGACCCCTCGGTCGTTCGCGGCCTCGAATATTATACAGGCCCGGTCTATGAGGCCGAGCTCACCTTCGACGTCACCAACGAAAAGGGCGAAAAGGTCGTGTTCGGCTCCGTCGGCGGCGGCGGCCGTTATGACGGCCTCGTCTCCCGCTTCATGGGCCAGCCGGTTCCCGCCACAGGCTTCTCCATCGGCGTTTCGCGTCTGATGACGGCGCTGAAGAACCTCGGCAAGCTCGGCCAGGTGAAGCCGCTCGCGCCTGTTCTCATCACCGTCATGGATGGTGATGTGGAGAGCATGAGCCGTTATCAGCGTTTCACCCAGGCGCTGCGGGCCGAAGGCATCCGCGCTGAAATGTATCAGGGCAACTGGAAGAAATTCGGCAACCAGCTGAAATACGCCGACCGCCTCGGTTCCCCCATTGCCATCATTCAGGGCGGTGACGAGCGTGCCGAAGGCGTGGTGCAGATCAAGGACCTGATCGAAGGCAAGCGCCTCTCCGGCGAGATCGAGGACAATGCCAGCTGGCGCGAGGCGCGTGTGGCCCAGGTCAGCGTGCCGGAGGCCGAGCTGGTGGCAAAGGTCCGCGAGATTCTGGCCGCACAAGCTGAAGATTTGGCGCGGGCGCAAAGTAAGTAACGTGGTGTCAGCCGCTTACCCCCCTCTGTCCTGCCGGACATCTCCCCCTCACGGGGGGAGATCTGCAAGCGGCCAGCGCGGCGTACTCCCACTGATCTCCCCCCTTGAGGGGGAGATGTCACGAAGTGACAGAGGGGGGTATCTCGTGGCGTATACAGGAAATATCCCATGCCCCTGATCGACATGCCGGAGTTTTCCGGAGAGCTACTGGAAGAATTCGCCGCGCGCCGCACGAGTCGCGTGAACACGCCCGTCATCCAGCCTGCGGAACCGTTTCTGGATATGGCTGGCGAGGATTTGCGCCGCCGTATCTTCATGACGGAGAGCGAGACGGGTGAGAGCCTGTGCCTGCGGCCCGAATTCACCATTCCCGTCTGCCTGCGCCATATCGAGACGGCGACCGGCACACCCAAACGTTATTCCTATCTCGGTGAAGTCTTCCGCCAGCGCCGCGAAGGTGCGAACGAATTTTATCAGGCTGGCATCGAGGATCTCGGCGATACCGATATTGCCGCCGCCGATGCGCGTGCCGTCATCGATGCCACCGGGATTCTGCAGCGTTTGCTGCCGGGCCGGGCGCTTGCCGTCACCCTGGGCGATCAACAGGTGTTCGAGGCGGTTGTTGCCGCCCTTGGCCTGCCGCTCGGCTGGCAGAAGCGGCTGGTACAGGCCTTCGGTGACATGGCGCAGCTTGACGCGTTGCTGGAAAGCCTCATGCATCCCAAGCCGATGACCGGGCTGGACGCCCGCGTCGCCGGGCTATTGGCGACCGGGGATGAGGCGGTGCTGGTCGATTATCTCGATACGGTGATGCAGGAAACCGGCTACTCCACCAATGCAAGCCGTTCACCACAGGAAATCGCCCGCCGCCTGCGGGAAAAACTGGCCCTTGCGGCCACACGTCTACCGGATGACAGTTTTGCGCTGCTGAAGCAGTTCCTCGCTTTGAAGGCGCCTCTGCCGCAGGCCTCGCAGGTTCTGGCCGATTTTGCTGCAAAGGCGAAGCTGAAACTGGACGGGGCGCTTTCCGCTTTCGACAAACGTGTCGCAGCTCTTTCTAACGCTGGCGTTGACCTCGAAACCGTCACCTATGGCGCGGCGTTCGGTCGTCCGCTCGACTATTATACCGGCCTTGTTTTCGAGGTGGTGGAAGCGGGTGGAGATAGTGTTCTCGCCGGTGGCGGCCGTTTCGACCGGCTGCTGACGCTGCTCGGCGCACAGGAAAAAATACCGGCCGTGGGCTTCTCGCTCTGGCTGGATCGCATCGAAACGGTGCGCGGGAGTAAGCCATGATCACCATCGCATTGCCCTCCAAGGGCCGGATGAAGGAAGACTCCTCCGCCGTTCTCGAACGCGCCGGGCTGAAAGTCGCTGCCGTCGGCAATGATCGTTCCTATCGCGGCCGCGTCGAAGGGCGCGACGATATCGAGATCGCCTATCTGTCGGCGTCAGAAATCGCCCGCGAGATCGGCGCCGGCACGGTGGATTTCGGCGTGACCGGGGAGGACCTTGTGCGTGAAGGGCTGACCAATGCCGATGCGCAGGTGGAATTCTGCGCCCGTCTCGGTTTTGGGCATGCCGACGTCGTGGTCGCCGTGCCGGAAATCTGGCTGGATGTGGACAGCATGGCGGATCTGGGTGATGTCGCTTCGGAGTTCCGCGCCCGCCATGGTCGAAGGCTCGCCATCGCCACCAAATACTGGCGGCTGACGCAGCAGTTCTTTTCACGCCAGCACGGCATCCAGCTTTACCGCATCGTCGAAAGCCTCGGTGCCACCGAAGGCGCGCCGGCGGCGGGGCAGGCGGATATCATCGTTGATATCACCTCCACGGGTTCGACGCTGAAAGCCAACCATCTGAAAATTCTCTCCGACGGTATCATCGTGCGTTCGGAAGCCTGCTTTGTCCGCGCCCGCAAACCGGAACATGACGGCGATGGAAGGATTGAGGAGATCGCGTCGCGCATCAGGGCGGCGGTCTGAGCATCAAAACACAAAAGCCGCTGGATCGCTCCAGCGGCTTTTTCGTTGGCGGGACGCCTGAATTAAGCGTGAGCCAGAGCGACGCCGCGCTTTGCATCGACGGAATAAGCGCCGGGACCGAAGGCGGCGAGCAGGATGTAAGCGCCGGCCAGGGTGATGTTTTTCATCAGCATGATGCCGTTCAGCGCATTGATCCAGCCAAGCGCCGGGTCAGGCCAGCCGGGAACGGCAACGGTGCCGCTGTGGAAAACGAGGCCGGTGAAGACGCAGAAGACGGCAAGCGCCCAGGCGGCGATTTTCGTCTGGAAACCGACGAGAATGGCAAGGCCGGTCACGAGTTCGAAGAGGCCTGCGAGATATGCAAGCGCGGTTGCGGCAGGCATGCCGGCACCGGCGATCATGCCGGCCGTACCGGCCGGATCGGTCAGCTTGCCGAAGCCGGCATAGATAAAGATGAAGGATAGCAGAATGCGGGCAATAAGAACGAGAACGTTCTGGCTGCTGGACATGGAAATCTCCGGTAAATGATCGGCGTTTCGCCGGTTGGGGCAATGTCTGGAGATATCAATGACTGAAAATCATTCGCCCATAAAGATGAACAACAGAAGACAAATTGTCTTTATTTTGTGAACGATGGTGAAACTGGAAACAGGATATCAGGCGGCGAAGCGCATGTCTTCGAAACGGGGAAACAGGAACAGTCCCGTGATACGACCGGGCTGGCCATCTTCAAAATTGAAGGATTCACCCATGCAGATGACCGGTTGCCGCAGGGCCGGCAACATCGAGATGCCGGTTGAAAAGCAGAAACGCGAGGGGGCGGAAGAAGCCTGTTCGAATAGTTCCAGCACCCGGGCGTGGTCAGCGCGGTCGTAACAGCGGACGAGGCTGAGCAGGCCGCACTCACCCGGCGGCACCCCATGCATGAAAGATGCGTGTTCGCCGAGCCGGATGACACCGCTCGAAAGCTCACTGCTCCATTCTTCCGAAATGAAGAAACGCGCCAAAGTCCGTGGATCCGGTGTGGTGGGAGCCGCCGCGGGCAAAGCATCGTTGCGTCTTGATATTTCGAACAATTCGCGCCCCCGTATGAACATCGCGCCGGCGCCGCTTTTGAAGCGTTATCGCCGGGTCGAACTTCCACCGCCATCCGCAGTCTGACGTATCTGCCAGGCATCGAAACCCCTTCAATGCTTGCGTCCCGTCGCGGCACCCTTACGGGGGCTGCTTATAGTTTATTTTCTTCTACCTACAACAACCAGTCAGTGAGAAATATAAAAATAATATGTATTTCTTCTTCAAAACCGCGAGACTTGTGAAAAGCCACAACTAAATAGCGTACTTACAGGTCACTTGGCGCCGATATCGAGTCCCGTGGTGATGATGATTCGCAGCAGCGCCACCGCAATATTCCATGGGCCGCAAAAAACGGCGGGACAAATGCGGCGCTGTTCCAAAACGGGACAATATTTGAGCCCTTCCGCGTGGGCCTTCGAAATTGTGCAACCGGTTGATTTTACGAGGCATCTCTCTGGGAGGTGCCGACGTTCTGCTCAGTCTGGCGTCGAGATTCACAGACTGCGCTCCTTTCTCTTCGGTCAGGGGACAGGGCCGATCCGACGAGTGCCGTTCATTATCCCGATGGCAGGACTGATTAGAAGTCCATGCCGCCCCGTCTGGCGCGCTGGCGACGCTGGACCACTCAAGGGGCATGGGCGGCCAACGAAAAAGGGCGATCCGAAGACCGCCCATTCATTATTCCGATGACAGAACTGGTTAGAAGTCCATGCCGCCCGTCCGGCGCGCTGGCGACGCCGGACCACTCAAGGGGCATGGGTGGCCAACGAAAAAGGGCGATCCGAAGACCGCCCTTTCATTATTCCGGTGACAGGACTGATTAGAAGTCCATGCCGCCCATGCCGCCGCCCGGCATTGCCGGCATCGGAGCGTCCTTCTTCGGAAGCTCGGCGATCATGGCTTCGGTGGTGATCAGCAGCGAAGCAACCGAAGCTGCGTTCTGCAGAGCCGTGCGGACAACCTTGACCGGGTCGACGATGCCGAGCTGGATCAGGTCGCCATATTCGCCGGTCTGGGCGTTGTAGCCGTAGTTGTCTTCGTTCTTCTCGAGGATCTTGCCAACAACGATGGAAGCTTCGTCACCAGCGTTGTCTGCAATCTGGCGAACCAGAGCCTGCAGGGCGCGGCGGATGATGTTGATACCAGCTTCCTGGTCGTCGTTTTCGCCCTTGACGGCGATCTTCGTGGACGAACGCAGCAGAGCCACGCCACCACCAGGCACGATGCCTTCCTGAACGGCAGCGCGCGTCGCGTTGAGAGCGTCGTCGATGCGGTCCTTCTTTTCCTTCACTTCGACTTCCGTCGAACCGCCAACGCGGATAACGGCAACGCCGCCAGCGAGCTTGGCAAGGCGTTCCTGCAGCTTTTCGCGGTCGTAGTCGGAGGTGGTTTCTTCGATCTGGGCCTTGATCTGGGCAACACGACCTTCGATGTCGGACTTCTGGCCGGCGCCGTCAACGATCGTGGTGTTTTCCTTGGAGATCGAAACCTTCTTCGACTTGCCGAGCATGTCGAGCGTAACGTTTTCGAGCTTGATGCCGAGGTCTTCGGAAATGACGGTACCGCCGGTCAGGATGGCGATGTCTTCCAGCATGGCCTTGCGGCGGTCGCCGAAGCCAGGAGCCTTGACGGCAGCGATCTTGAGGCCGCCACGCAGCTTGTTGACGACGAGCGTTGCAAGAGCTTCGCCTTCGACGTCTTCAGCGATGATGACGAGCGGCTTGCCGGTCTGAACGACAGCTTCGAGAACCGGCAGCATGGCCTGGAGGTTCGAGAGCTTCTTTTCGTGCAGGAGGATGTAGGCGTCTTCGAGGTCAGCCACCATCTTTTCCGGGTTGGTCACGAAGTAGGGCGACAGGTAGCCGCGGTCGAACTGCATGCCTTCGACGACTTCGAGTTCGGTTTCAGCGGTCTTGGCTTCTTCAACGGTGATGACGCCTTCGTTGCCGACCTTCTGCATTGCTTCAGCAATGTCGAGACCGATCTGACGTTCGTCGTTTGCGGAGATCGTGCCGACCTGCGCAACTTCTTCAGAGGTGTTGATCTTCTTGGCCTTGGCCTGAAGGTCCTTGACGACTTCAGCGACGGCCAGATCGATACCGCGCTTCAGGTCCATCGGGTTCATGCCGGCAGCGACTGCCTTGGAACCTTCGCGAACGATGGCCTGGGCCAGAACGGTCGCTGTGGTGGTGCCGTCACCGGCGATGTCGTTGGTCTTGGAGGCAACTTCGCGAACGAGCTGTGCGCCCATGTTCTCGAACTTGTCTTCCAGTTCGATTTCCTTGGCGACCGAAACGCCGTCCTTGGTGATGCGCGGAGCGCCGAAGGACTTGTCGATAACGACGTTACGACCCTTCGGGCCGAGGGTTACCTTCACTGCATCAGCAAGAACGTCGACGCCCTTGAGCATCTTTTCGCGTGCTGTGCGGCCGAATTTTACTTCTTTGGCTGCCATTTTCAAAACTCCTGGTTTCGAATGGCCGGACGGGGTCCGGCTTGAAATTTAAGGAAGGATGGGGTGGCCGAAATCAGCCGATGATGCCCATGATGTCGGCTTCCTTCATGATCAGAAGGTCTTCGCCGTTGAGCTTGACTTCGGTGCCCGACCACTTGCCGAACAGAACGCGATCGCCAACCTTGACGTCGAGAGCGACGACCTTGCCGGCTTCGTCACGTGCGCCGGAACCGACGGCGACGATTTCGCCTTCCTGCGGCTTTTCCTTGGCGGTGTCGGGAATGATGATGCCGCCCTTGGTCTTTTCTTCGGACTCAACGCGACGAACAACGACGCGATCGTGAAGCGGGCGGAAATTGGTGCTTGTCATTGTCTAATCCCTCGATCAAATGACTGCGCGAGCTTTTGGAACTCGCCTGATGGGTGTTAGCACTCTCGTTTATCGAGTGCCAGCGGAACCGAGATAAGGAGGGCTTCTTCCGGAGTCAAGAACGCCCTGTCTGAAAAATTTCGTGGCTTATGGTTACCAGCGTTCCGTGACAGGAATTTCTATGTCTGCGCGATGCTATGAAGCTTCACACCGGGAGGCTGGAAGGCTCGAAAAGCGCGCCCCTGTCTTCCTTAGGCTTGTCCCAGGAATATGATCTGCCAACGCATTGATTTTCGTGACGGGTTTGGATGCGCGGGATAAGCCTGAGGATGACGTCGAGTGTGACGCGCCATTCCGTTCAGTCCGACGCCCGGACCGGCGGCGCTTTTTTCCTTGCCATCGGCGTCCCGCTTTGCGATGTGACGCACACACTCTTCTCGCATCCGGAAAGCATCTCATGGCCCACCGCATTCAAACTCTCGGCGAAATCACTGATGGGTTCGACGTTATCCTGTCGGATGTCTGGGGCGTGCTGCACAATGGCGTCAGCGCCTTTCCGGACGCGGCCATTGCCCTGAGAAGCGCGCGCGAGGCCGGCAAGACCGTGGTTCTCATCACCAATTCACCGCGTCCCGCGCCCGGCGTCATCGCCCAGCTGCGTGTGCTCGGCGTGCCCGACGAGGCCTATGACCGCATCGTCACCTCGGGCGATGTAACGCGTGGCCTGATCGCGGAAGGCCCCAGAAAAGTCTTCCTGCTGGGACCGCAGCGGGACATGCCGCTGTTGGAGGGTCTCGATGTCGAGGTGGTTGGCGAGGCCGACGCGGACTCCGTGGTCTGCACCGGCTTCTTCGACGACGAGACGGAGACTCCGGAGGACTATACCGAAATGCTTAAGGGCTTTATTGCCCGCAACGTGCCGATGATCTGCGCCAACCCGGATCTGGTGGTGGAGCGCGGCGAGCGCATCATTCCCTGCGCCGGCGCCATGGCCGCCTATTACGAACAGCTTGGCGGCGAGGTTCGCATCGCCGGAAAGCCGCATGCGCCGATCTATGAGGCCTGCCTTGCAGCGGCCAAGGAAGTGCGCGGCGCCTTCGCCAAGGATCGCGTTCTCGCCATCGGTGACGGCATGCCGACGGATGTGAAGGGCGCGATTGCGAGCGGTCTCAACCTTCTTTATATCAGCGGCGGTATTCACGTCGCCGAATATACGCTGAACGGCCAGACGGACGAGGCGCTTCTCAATGCCTATCTCAAGGGGCAGGGCGCTTCACCCGGCTGGTGGATGCCCCGACTTGCCTGAGGACGCATTTCTACGTCTCGCCTCGGGAATAGCTGGCGCTGGAATGGATCGACTGTCATGACCGTCTTTCACCGCAATGAAAAAAAAGAGCCGCTGCCCGAAGCTCTTCGTGGCGGCGTCGTCGCCATAGGCAATTTCGATGGCGTGCATCGCGGCCACCGGGCCGTGCTGGATCGCGCGCTGGAACTGGCGGAAGCCCGCGGCGTCCCCGCGCTGGTGCTGACCTTCGAGCCGCATCCCCGTTCCGTGTTCAGGCCCGATACGCCGGTCTTTCGCCTCACGCCTGCGCCATTGAAGGCGCGCATCCTTGAGGCCATCGGTTTCCGCTCGGTTATCGAATATCCGTTCGACCGCGAGTTTTCGCAGCGCTCGGCGGAAGAGTTCGTCCAGTCCATCCTGATTGACTG
>NZ_QLNF01000064.1:49845-56045 GCF_003261015.1 Agrobacterium sp. MS2
GATGGAAGCCGGAAAACGCCATGGCTTCGATGTGACGCTAGTGGACGCTTTCCGCGACGAGGGCGCGGATGTCGTCTCTTCCAGCCGGATACGCTCGCTTCTGTGCGAGGGTGATGTGGCGAGCGCCGCAGGCCTGCTTGGTTACCGTTTCACGGTGGAAAGCGAAGTCATCGGCGGCCAGAAGCTTGGCCGCACGCTGGGTTACCCCACCGCCAACATGGCGCTGGCGCCGGAAACGGAACTGAAGGCCGGCATCTATGCCGTCCGCTTCCGCCGCCCCGATGGCTCGATCCGCGACGGCGTGGCGAGCTTCGGCTATCGCCCGACGGTCACGGACAACGGCGCGGCGCTGCTCGAAACCTTCGTCTTCGATTTTTCGGGCGATCTCTATGGCGAGGTCTGCTCGGTCTCCTTCTTCGGCCACCTGCGCGATGAGTTGAAATTCGATGGTCTCGATCCGCTCGTGGCGCAGATCAAGCGGGATGAAGAAGAGGCGAGGGCGATGCTGTCGGGTGTGCAGCCGCTGAGCGAAGTGGATGCGAAGATCGCGTTTTGAGCAAGCTGTGGGGCATGTCCTTATTCGCCCGCCCCTTGCCGTCGCTTTTCTCTTCCTTTTTACCGGAAAACCGCATACACAACCGGCCATGTCCCAATACCGGTTGAAATTTGCAGTTCAGATTGGCCGAATTATTGGCCCGGCCTTCCGCCCGCTCTGAGAGAGCCGGAAGGTCCGGGATTTTGGCGCTTCTGTGACAGACGGACGTGGCGCTTTCCGAATTTGCCCTCTTTGCAATTGATATGGCGCGGCCCGCACGGCGCGCAACAACGGTATGATCATGAGCGACACCGCAGAAAAACTGGACTACTCCACCACCCTCTATCTTCCGCAGACGGATTTTCCGATGCGCGCCGGCCTGCCGCAGAAAGAACCGGAAACGGTGAAGCGCTGGCAGGAAATGGGTCTCTACAAGAAGCTGCGCGCCTCGGCCGCCGGCCGCGAGAAATTCGTGCTGCATGACGGCCCGCCCTATGCCAACGGCAATATCCATATCGGCCATGCGCTGAACAAGATCCTGAAGGACGTCATCACCCGCTCGTTCCAGATGCGCGGTTACGACGCCAATTACGTGCCCGGCTGGGATTGCCACGGCCTGCCGATCGAATGGAAGATCGAGGAAGCCTACCGCGCCAAGGGCAAGAACAAGGACGAGGTTCCGGTCAACGAATTCCGCAAGGAGTGCCGTGAGTTTGCGGCCGGCTGGATCAAGGTCCAGTCGGAGGAGTTCAAGCGCCTCGGCATCGAGGGCGACTTCGAAAACCCCTACACGACGATGAATTTCCACGCGGAAGCCCGCATCGCCGGCGAACTTTTGAAGATCGCCAAGAGCGGCCAGCTTTACCGCGGTTCCAAGCCGATCATGTGGTCGGTCGTGGAGCGCACGGCACTGGCGGAAGCGGAAGTCGAATATCATGACGTCGAGAGTGACACGATCTGGGTGAAGTTCCCGGTCGTTGAAGGCTCTGCCGAGCTTGATGGCGCTTCCATCGTCATCTGGACGACCACGCCTTGGACGATCCCCGGCAACCGCGCCATCTCGTTTTCGTCACGCATCGCCTATGGCCTTTATGAGGTCACGGCGGCGGCGAATGATTTCGGGCCGCAGCCGGGCGAAAAGCTCGTCTTCGCAGACAAGCTGGCAGCCGAATGCTTTGCCAAGGCGAAGCTCGAATTCACACGCCTGCGCGATGTGAAGGCGGAGGAGCTCGCCGGTGTCACCTGCGCCCACCCGCTGGCATCGCTGGGTTACACCTTCCCTGTTCCGGTTCTCGATGGCGATCACGTCACCGACGATGCCGGTACCGGCTTCGTGCACACAGCCCCCGGCCATGGCCGCGAGGACTTTGACGCGTGGATGGCGCAGGCGCGCGATCTGGAAGCGCGCGGCATCTCGTCCAAGATCCCGTTCACGGTCGGCGATGACGGTTTCTACACCGAAGACGCCCCCGGTTTCGGCCCGTCGGCCGAAGGCGGTGCCGCCCGTGTCATGGACGATAACGGCAAGAAGGGTGACGCCAATGACCGCGTCATCAAGGCGCTGATCGCGGAAAACAACCTGTTCGCCCGCGGCCGTCTGAAGCACAGCTATCCGCATAGCTGGCGCTCCAAGAAGCCTGTCATCTTCCGCAACACGCCGCAATGGTTCGTCTACATGGACAAGGAACTGGGTGACGGCACCACGCTGCGCTCCCGTTCGCTTTCCGCCATCGACCAGACCCGCTTCGTGCCGGCTTCCGGCCAGAACCGCCTGCGCGCCATGATCGAAGGCCGCCCGGACTGGGTTCTGTCGCGCCAGCGCAGCTGGGGCGTGCCGATCGCCGTCTTCGCCGACGAGAAAGGTGAAGTTCTGATCGACGAAGCCGTCAACGCTCGCATCCTCGAGGCTTTCGAGGCCGAAGGCGCGGACGCCTGGTTCGCCGAAGGCGCCAAGGAACGCTTCCTTGGCAATGACCACGACCATGCCAAGTGGCAGCAGGTCATGGACATCCTCGACGTCTGGTTCGACAGCGGCTGCACTCACACCTTCACGCTGGAAGATCGCCCGGACTTGAAGTGGCCGGCGGATGTCTATCTCGAAGGCTCCGACCAGCATCGCGGCTGGTTCCATTCGTCGCTGCTCGAAAGCTGCGCGACGCGTGGCCGTGCGCCTTACAATGCCGTTGTGACCCACGGTTTCACCATGGACGAGCAGGGGCGCAAACAGTCGAAGTCGCTCGGCAACGTGGTTGCTCCGCAGGAAGTCATGAGCCAGTCGGGTGCCGATATCCTGCGCCTGTGGGTGATGACCACGGATTACTGGGAAGACCAGCGCCTCGGCAAGGCCATCATCCAGACCAATGTCGATGCCTATCGCAAGCTGCGCAACACCATCCGCTGGATGCTCGGTACGCTCGCCCATTACAAGGGTGAGGAGATCGCCTATGACGATCTGCCGGAGCTGGAAAAGCTGGTGCTGCACCGCCTGTCCGAACTGGATGGCGTTGTTCGCGAAGGTTATGACGGCTTCGAGTTCAAGAAGATCACCCGTGCGCTGATCGACTTTGCCAATGTCGAGCTTTCGGCCTTCTATTTCGACGTCCGCAAGGACACGCTGTATTGCGACGCGCCGTCGTCACTGAAGCGTCGCGCGGCCCTGTCGGTCATCGCCAAGCTGTTCGATTGCCTGGTGACGTGGCTTGCCCCCATGCTGCCCTTCACCACGGAAGAAGCGTGGCTGTCGCGCTACCCGGATGCGGAGTCTGTGCATCTCGCCCAGTTCCCGGAAATCCCGGAAAACTGGAAGAATGATGCGCTGGAAGCGAAGTGGGAAAAAATCCGCAAGGTCCGCACCGTCGTGACGGGCGCGCTTGAAGTCGAGCGCCGTGAAAAGCGCATCGGTTCTTCGCTGGAAGCGGCTCCGGTCGTCCACATCGCCGACGCCGATCTTCTGGCCGCGCTGAAGGATCAGGACTTCGCCGAAATCTGCATCACCTCGGCCATCACGGTTGTGGGTGACGAAGGCCCTGCCGACGGTTTCCGCCTG
This sequence comes from Agrobacterium sp. MS2, assembly GCF_003261015.1. Taxonomy (NCBI): domain Bacteria; kingdom Pseudomonadati; phylum Pseudomonadota; class Alphaproteobacteria; order Hyphomicrobiales; family Rhizobiaceae; genus Agrobacterium; species Agrobacterium sp. MS2. The sequence goes on from NZ_QLNF01000064.1 coordinate 53,427, forward strand.
CCGGAAGTTCCGAAGGTCGTGGTCGAGCAGAAGCTCGCGGAAGGTGAAAAATGCGCGCGTTCGTGGCGCATCACCACCGATGTCGGCTCCGATCCGGATTATCCCGATGTCTCGGCGCGCGATGCGGCCGCCCTGCGCGAGCTTGAGGCCCTGGCATAATGAAAATGGCCGGATGAATTGCGCTTTGCCTCTTCATCCGGTACACCTGCCTGAAAATGGCCGGATTTACAGGGCAATGCGGGCTGCCGCCTGCCGAAAGACGATGTCTGGCGAAGTGGGACGGACGGCTGGAAGGGTTTCAATGAAGACGATGCAGGGTAATGCGCAGGGTTTGGGCATGTTTCGCACGGTGGTTGGCGTCACGACGATAGGCGTGCTGCTCGGCGCGTGCACGAGCCCGACCTACGGTACGGGCAAGACGGCAGCCGAACAGCTTGTCGACGATCTCGGCAACGCAACCTCGATCACCGGCGACCAGACCAAGCGCAACCTGAAATATGGTCCTCGCCCGGGCCTCGTCGTTCCCGCCCAGGCCCGTGCCGAGCAGCTGGCTCAGCCGCAGCAGAACATGGCGAGCCGCGAAAACAATCCGCAATGGGTCGAATCGCCGGAAGAAACCCGCGAACGCCTGCGCGACGAGGCGGATGCCAACAAGAACAACCCGCATTATCGTTCGCCGCTGCTCGCCGGCAACGGCACCGCCGGTCAGATGACGGAAAGCCAGAAGTGGGAAGCCTTCCGCAAGGCCAAGGCCGAAGCACAGGGCGGCTCTGTGGTCAACGCCCAGCGCAAGTTCCTCACCGATCCGCCGGCCGAATATCGCAGCGTTCCGCAGGATCAGCTGACCGATCTCGGCGAGCCGGAGCAGAAAAAGGAAAAGCGCCGCAAGAAAGAAGCGGCAATGGCCGGCACCGGCAAGAGCTGGTGGAACCCCTTCCAGTAATGGCGAATGGTTGATGGCTGGCGGGAAGGCTTACGCCTCCCGCGAGTCGCTCAGTCGTCGAGACGTTTCCCGCGGAAAAATTGCCGCAGGATGTCAGCACTTTCACTCTCCGCCAGTCCCGAATAAACATCCGGCGCATGATGGCATGTCGGCTGGCTGAAGAACCGCACGCCACTCTCCACTGCACCGCCCTTCGGGTCTTGCGCGCCATAATAGAGCCGACGGATACGGGCAAATGAAATTGCCGCCGCGCACATGGTGCAAGGCTCCAGTGTCACATAGAGATCGGCACCGGGCAGGCGTTCCTGTCCCAGCGCCTCGCAGGCCATACGGATCACGGCGATTTCAGCATGCGCCGTCACATCGTTCAATTCACGGGTGCGGTTGCCGGAACGGGCGATGACGCGACCGTCCAGTACCAGTACGGCACCGATTGGAACCTCCTGCCGCTCGCCGGCGGCACGGGCTTCCCAAAGCGCCAGCTCCATGAAATGCGTCCTTTCGGCCATTGCGTTTCAATTTCCTCTTAACCCTTGTGCTTGGACCTGATAGGACAGCCCAAACAACAGGCAAACAGCAAATGACTTTTAAAGACAAGCCGAAGCGTGACGGCGGCAAGACATTTAGCCGAGACAGGAAGCCGAAAGGCCCCGGCAAACCCGCAGCCGAGCGCGAAAAGAAACCTGCCGAGGCAAAGGCCGCCCCGGTGCCGGAAACCGTTGGCGCCTCGAAGCCCGAGCGCATTTCCAAGATCATGGCGCGCGCCGGCGTGGCTTCGCGCCGCGATGTCGAGCGCATGATCATGGAGGGCCGCGTGTCGCTGAACGGCGTCAAGCTGGATACGCCTGTCGTCAACGCCACGCTGTCGGACAAGATCGAAGTGGATGGCATGCCGATTCGCGGCGCCGAGCGCACGCGGCTGTGGCTTTACCACAAGCCCGCTGGTCTGGTGACCACCAATTCCGACCCGGAAGGCCGCCCGACCGTTTTCGACAATCTGCCGAGCGAACTGCCGCGCGTCCTCTCCATCGGCCGCCTCGATATCAATACCGAAGGCTTGCTGCTGCTTACCAATGATGGCGGTCTTTCCCGCGTTCTGGAATTGCCGACGACCGGCTGGCTGCGCCGTTACCGCGTGCGCGCCCATGGTGAGGTGGATCAGGCGGCGCTCGACAAGCTGAAGGAAGGCATCGCCGTCGATGGCGTGCTCTACGGCGCGATCGACGCCACGCTTGACCGTACCCAGGGCCACAACGTCTGGATCAGCATGGGCCTGCGCGAAGGCAAGAACCGCGAGATCAAGAACGTGCTCGGCGCGCTCGGCCTCGAGGTCAACCGTCTGATCCGTGTTTCCTACGGTCCGTTCCAGCTGGGTGATCTGCCCGAAGGCAAGGTGCTGGAAGTGCGTGGCCGGATGCTGCGCGACCAGCTCGGCCCGCGCCTGATCGAACAGGCGGGCGCCAATTTCGATGCGCCGATCTACAATGCCCCCGTTGAGGACGAGGAAGACAACGCGCCGAAGCGGCCCGCGAAGGCCGAATGGGCAAAGAGCGATGCGCCGGAAGGCAAGCCACGCTTCGAAAAAGGCGGCAAGTCCGAGGACCGCCGTGAAAAGGCGCTTGGCCGCCTCGACACCAAGCGGGGCGACAAGCCCGCCGGCAAGTTCGGCTCCAAGC
>NZ_QLNF01000064.1:56055-87387 GCF_003261015.1 Agrobacterium sp. MS2
GGATGGCGCCTGGTGCGAAGCCGACCCGTGACGGCAAGGAACGCAAGTCTTCGGCCCGTGCTGAGGCGGAAAGCCTGTTCAAGAAGCCTTCTGCGCAGGACGAAGCCCGCCGCAGCCTCGTGCGCCATGCCGATGAAGACGGTGAGTGGATTCGTTCCGAACCCACCCGCGACGATGACCGCGGGCAGGGCCGTGGCGATCGCTCCGCACGTGGCGAGAAGAATTTTGGCGATCGTGGCGGACGCGGCGGCAAGTCGTTCGGCGATCGGCCGTTCCGCGACCGTCCCCGTGAAGATGGCGACCGCCCGCGTGGTGCCAAGCCGTTTGGTGACCGTCCGGCCCGGGGCGACAAACCCTTCGGCGACCGGCCCTTCCGTGACCGCCCGCGCGAAGACGGTGACCGTCCGCGCAGCGACCGCCCACGTGGCGAAAAGAGTTTCGGCGATCGCACCGCCCGGGGGGAAAGACCCGCTGGTGACCGTCCGTTCCGCGACAGACCCCGTGACGACGGTGATCGCGCCCGCGGCGAGCGGCCAGCGGGTGACAAGCCCCGCGGCGGCAAGCCGGGCGGCAAACCCGGCTTTGGCAAGCCGTCCTTCGGAAAATCGGGCGAGCGTGGCGAACGTTCGGGGTTTTCCGGAAAAGGCGCTGGCGGCAAGGGCCCCGGCGGTAATAAGCCGGGCGGCAAGGGCCCGGGTGGCAAACCTTCTGGAGGCAGGGGAATGACACGTAATGCGGATCGTAGGCGGTGAGTTCCGCGGCCGGAGCTTGGCCGCGCCGAAAACAAATTCCATTCGTCCGACCATCGACAGGACGCGGGAAAGCCTCTTCAACATTCTGAGCCATGCCTATCCGGAAAGTCTGGATGGCACGCGCGTTCTGGACGTTTTCGCCGGGACCGGTGCGGTCGGGCTGGAGGCGCTTTCGCGCGGCTGTCGTGTGGCGCTCTTCGTCGAAAACGGCGTCGAGGGCAGGGGGCTGCTTTGGGAAAATATCGATGCGCTGGGTCTGCATGGCCGCGCCCGCATCTTGCGGCGTGATGCCACCAAGCTCGGCGGCGTCAACAATATCGAACCGTTCGATCTTCTTTTCGCCGATCCGCCTTATGGCTATGGCCATGGCGAAAAGGCTTTCGCGGCTGCCCATAGTGGCGGTTGGCTCAACGCCGGCGCGCTTGCCATTCTGGAAGAGCGTGGCGATGTGACGGTCAATGTCGATCCGGCGTTCAAGCTGCTTGAAAGCCGCATCTTCGGCGACACGAAGATGCATTTCTACCGCTACGAGCCCTGACGGGGAGTGCCCCGTCACGCCACGGTCTTGTCGTGTTTGCCGGATAGGCAGACCCCTTTACCGTGGTAACCAGTTTTGGGTGTTTCGCATGGATCAGGCTGGGAACGAAAGCGTCACGATCGTCCGCGCCGGAGAAGAAGTTCTCGAAGGCGATGGTGCGGGCAATCATGAGCCGACATTCGGACTGGCGCTCGGCGGCGGCGGCGCACGCGGCATCTGCCATATCAACGTTATCGAGGCTTTCGACGAACTCGGCATCCGGCCCGTGGCAATTTCCGGTTCGTCCATCGGCTCCATCATCGGCGCGGGCATGGCGGCCGGCATGTCTGGCCGCGAAATCCGCGAATACACGCTGGAACTCATGGGGCGCAAAGGTTCGGTCGCCAACCGGCTCTGGAGCCTCGGCCCGGCATCGATGCGCCATGCGGTGGACGGTTTTCGTCTCGGCCAGTTCAATCTCGAACTCATTCTCCACGCCTTGATGCCACAGGCGCTGCCGAAGGATTTTTCCGAACTCGCCATTCCGCTCAAAGTGATAACCACGGATTATTACGCCCAGACCGAAGTGGTGGTCGAGAGCGGCGAGATCATCCAGGCGCTGGCGGCTTCAGCCGCCATTCCGGCGCTGTTCATGCCTGTTCGTATCGATGGCCGCATCATGATCGATGGCGGTATCTTCAATCCGGTTCCCTATGAACATTTGCTGGATCACGCCGATATCGTCATTGGCGTCGATGTCGTCGGTGGTCCGGAAGGGGATGGAACCACCATGCCCAGCCGATTGGAAAGCCTGTTCGGCGCCAGCCAGCTGATGATGCAGGCGGCGATTGCCCTGAAGCTCAGACTGCGCCCGCCACACATTTTCCTACGCCCTCCGGTTCACCGTTTCGGCGTGCTGGACTTCCTGAAGTCGGAAGAGGTGCTGAACGCGTCGTCCAGCATCAAGGATGATCTTAAACGGCAGATTGAAATGCAGGTGGAGCTGTTTCATCGCGGGCAGGGCGTGGAGGCTTAAGCAGTAATCCCTGAGTATTCGCTAGGAACGAGCGGGTACCACTGGTTTCTTCTCCCCGCCGGCGAGAAGGTGGCCCGAAGGGTCGGATGAGGGGGAACGTTGCCGGATTTCGGAGAACTTGCCCCTTCATCCCGCTGCCGCGGACTTCTCCCGGAGGGGAGAAGAAACAAGTGGCGCTATCCCAGCCACTACGAAGAACGCATTTCACAACGACACCTCCGTCTCGCTGTCCTCCATATCCTCTTCTTCCTCCCGCTTTTCCGCCTTGTTCTTCGGCTTCATCAGCGGTTCGGGCTTCACCTCGCGTACCGGCTTGTTGTGCAGCATCTGCCGGCCGGCGGCGAGGCCTTCCACGGCTTGCAACTGCAGTCGCTCCTCATCGCGTTCGCGAATGTCGTCGGCAATCGCCAGAGCCCTGTCGCCATCCATATCGAGCCCCTCGAGAATACGCCTGCCAAACAGCAGGCCGGATTCCAGCGTTTCGCGGAGCTCATATTCCACGCCCTTCTTTCTAAGGTCGATCGAATGAATGCGGTCATAGGAGCGGGCATAGATGCGAACGCTTGGAAATTCCGACTGGATCATGTCGATGATACGGTCGGTGACTTCCTTCTTGTGGGTGCAGACAGCCACCAGATCGGCCCGTTCGATGCCGGCGGCGATCAGCACGTCCTTGCGGGTGCCATCACCGAAAAAGATACGGAAACCGAAACGGGCGGCCTGACGCACGCGATCGGCGGAGCTGTCGATCACGGTCACGTCGCGCCCGCCGGCGAGAAGGATCTGCGAGGCGATCTGACCGAAACGGGAAAAGCCGATCATCAGCACATCCGCGCCGGCTCCGTCGAAATCCTCTTCCAGCTTGTCTTCTTCCGCATCCTCCGCCGTCAGCCGGCGTGAAATCACCGCAAGAAGCGGCGTCAGCGCCATGGAGAGCGTAACGACGGCAACGAGGATCGAGGCCGTTGCCTGCGGAAACAGCCCCGAGGCGGCAGCCGTGGTGAAAAGCACGAAACCAAATTCGCCGCCCTGCGCCAGAAGCAGCGCGATGCGGCTCGATGCATAACGCGACGAGCCTGCGATGCGGCAGAGGCCATAGATCAGCGCCGCCTTCACCGCCATCATGACAGGCACGGCGATCAGGATAAGCACGATGTTCTCATAAACGATATGGACGTGCAGCGACATGCCGACGGCCATGAAGAACAATGCCAGGAACAATCCGCGAAACGGCTCTATATCGGCCTCCAGCTCATGCCGATAGGAGGATTCCGACAGCATCAACCCCGCCAGCAACGCGCCCATGCCCATCGACAGGCCGACCGCCTCCATGATCGCGGCGGCGCCGATGACGACGAAGAGGGCGGCGGCGATCATCACCTCCCGCGCGCCGGTGCGGGCGATGATCTGGAACATGGGGGTGAGAAGATACCGCCCGGCAAGGATCATTCCGGCCACCGCGACGACGGAGGCGATGAGATCGGACACCATGGAATCCGTCGGGACATCGGGCCGGTTGGAAAGAATGGTGACAAGGGCAAGAAGCGGCACGATGGCGAGATCCTGAAACAGCAGGATCGAGAAGGACCGGTTGCCATGCCTTGTATTCATGTCGCCGTCATCGGCAAGGATCTGCAGTGCAAAGGCGGTGGAGGAAAGCGCAAGGCCGAAACCTGCGACGAGGCTGCCGCGCCAGTCGATCAGCCCCGCCCACCATACAATCGCCGCAAGCACACTGCCCGTCACCAGTACTTGCGCCAGCCCCAGCCCTAAAATATCGCGCCGCATCTGCCAGATGCGCGACGGCTTGAGTTCCAGCCCGATGATGAAGAGCAGGAAAACGACGCCGAGTTCCGAGACGTTGAAGATGTCCTTCGCATCGGTGACCAGATGCAGGAACGGCCCGATGACGATGCCGGCCACCAGATAACCGAGCACGGTGCCAAGTCCGAGTTTGCGGAAAACGGAGGCCGCAATGACCGCGCCGGCCAGAAGCAGCAAGGGTTCGGAAAAGAGAGCGTCGTGCTCGGTCATGCGGGCGAACTTTCGAATAGGGTGGCGATGGCGCCCTCTGGACGGAGAAAGCGACGTTTCGCCCTTGATGCGGGGTTGCTGGCACAATAAATGGAACAGGAATGAAAGGCCAACTCATGTCCTCAGAAATAGATTCTTCCAAACTTCTCGAGCGCGCCAGCCAGCTTGTCGATCTTGCCCGGGCCGCCGGCGCGGATGAGGCGGATGCTGTTGTCGTGCGTTCGCGCTCACAATCGGTCGGCGTGCGGCTCGGCAAGGTGGAAAGCACCGAATCCTCCGAAAGCGACGATTTTTCCCTGCGTGTCTTCGTTGGCCGCCGGGTGGCAAGCGTTTCGGCCAATCCCGGCTTCGATCTGAAGACCTTGGCGGAAAGGGCAGTGGCCATGGCGAAGGTTTCGCCGGAAGACCCCTTTGCCTGCCTTGCGGACAAGGAACGGCTGGCAAGTTCCTATGACGATCTCGAGCTTTTCGATGCAACGGACGTGTCTGCGGATCAATTGCGCGAGGCGGCCCTTGCTTCGGAAGAGGCGGCGCTGGCGGTCAAGGGCGTCAGCAATTCCTCCGGCGCCGGTGCATCGAGCGGGATGGGCGGTCTCGTTCTCGTCACCTCGCATGGCTTTGCCGGCAGCTATATGGGCAGCCGCTTCGGCCGCTCCGTCAGCGTCATCGCTGGCGAAGGCACGAAAATGGAGCGCGACTACGATTTCGACAGCCGCCTTTATTATGCCGATCTTGATGCCGCCGAAGAGATCGGCCGCCGCGCCGGGGAAAAAGTCGTGCGCCGTGTTGGCCCGCGCCAGGTCGATACCGGCAGCAACATCACTGTCGTGTTTGATCCCCGTATCGCCCGCGGCTTCGTCGGTGCGATTGCAGGCGCGATCAACGGCGCTTCCGTTGCCCGCAAGACGAGCTTCCTGCGCGACAAGATGGGCCAGCAGGTGCTGAAAAGAGGCCTGTACCTCACCGACGATCCTCAGATCGTGCGTGGCCCTTCCTCCCGTCCTTTCGATGGCGAAGGTGTTCGCGGCGAAAAGATGACGATGATTGAGGATGGCGTTTTGAAGCACTGGTTCCTCTCCACCTCCGCGGCACGGGAACTCGGCCTGGAAACCAACGGCCGCGGCGTGCGTGGCGGCACTTCGGTCTCGCCGGCCTCCACCAACCTTGCTCTGGAGCCCGGCGATCTCTCGCCAGAGGACCTGCTGGGGCAGGTCGGGTCGGGCTTTTACGTCACCGAGCTCATCGGCCACGGTGCCAACATGATCACTGGTGAATATAGTTGCGGGGCGAGCGGTTTCTGGATCGAGAACGGCGAAAAGACCTTTCCGGTTTCCGAGGTCACGATTGCCTCGAACCTGAAGGACATGTTCATGCGGATCACGCCAGCCAATGATATTGATCACAAATACGGCATCGCGGCCCCGACGCTCGCCATCGAAGGCATGACGATCGCAGGCAAGTGAGGCGACCTGCGGGGTTTTCGCTGGCGCTTCATATGCAAGTGCGAACAGAAAAACGGGCGCGCCATCTGAGGCGCGCGGAAAAGACGGCAAGATGAACGACATGGATGAGGCCCGCTGGGCCTCCGATCTGAGGCTGGTCCTCGAAGCCGCCCGCAAGGCGGGCGAGACAGCCCTCGGTTTCTTCCGCAAGGATCCCGAGGTCTGGTGGAAGAATGGCGGGCTTTCGCCGGTCAGCGCGGCCGATTACGCCGCCAATGAAATCCTCGAAACCATTCTGCGCTCCGCCCGGCCGGATTATGGCTGGCTTTCCGAAGAGACGGATGACGATACGGACAGGCTTTCCCGTTCCACCGTCTTTGTGGTCGATCCCATCGACGGCACCCGCGCCTTCATTGGCGGCAGGGATACCTGGTGCATCAGCGTTGCCGTGGTGCATGAAGGGCGACCGGTGGTGGGCGTGCTCGTCGCACCGGCGCTGTCGGAGGAATTTACCGCGATAGAGGGCGGCGTGGCGTTAAAAAACGGAAGCCCCATCTCCGCAAGCGGCGGCAATACCGGCACCTTCCATCTCGCCGCCGCGGCAGAGGCGATCACGCATCTGCCGGAAACGATGCGTAACAATGTCGAGCGTGTCCCGCATGTGCCGTCGCTGGCCTACCGGCTGGCGATGGTGGCGGACGGTCGTATCGACGGTACGCTGGTCATGCCCAACTCACACGAGTGGGACCTGGCCGCGGCCGATCTCATTCTCGAATGCTCCGGCGGCCGGCTTGCCGGTCTGGATGGCAAACCTCTGATGTATAATCGCCGCCGGGTGAACCACCCCGCATTGTGCGCCGCAGCAAATTATGCGCTGCCTGCACTTTTGAAAGCGTTTTCACATCCGTCTGGCAGTTGACGTTTGGCGGGAAATCCCGCAGATGAAGGCCTCTCTCAGAGTTCAAGAAAGAGATAAGACATGACGGAAACTGGCAAACCGAAACAGCTGCTGCACCTCGTCTTCGGCGGCGAACTGGAAAACCTTCAGGATGTTCAGTTCCGGGATTTGAGCGCGCTCGACATCGTCGGCATCTACCCAGATTACGCCTCCGCGCTCACGGCTTGGAAGTCGAAGGCACAGATGACTGTCGATAACGCCCATATGCGTTATTTTATCGTGCATATGCATCGTCTTCTCAATCCTGACGACAAAATTTGAGTCCCTTTGCCCTTGCGTTGTAATACTATTGGATGAAAGCGCGCTTTCCCGTGATTCCTGCGCGAGCGGCGCAGCCCGGGAATGCCGTTACGAGAAAATGTGATCGCGCTTTCGTTTCCGATGACAAAAAATGACGCAATTTGAGAAGAAGTAGGCGGCGATAACAACCAGAACAGGGGCAGGGCATTGCGCGGAATGATCAAGGGCAGACTGTCATGAGCAGCCGTATCGCACGTTTCGCTCTTTCCGGTTACCGCATTGCCGGTATCGCCGCTTACCCGTTTGCCAAGCCCTATCTTTCCTATCGGGCCGCCAAGGGCAAGGAAGACAAACGCCGCCGGCTCGAACGTTTCGGTTATGCGAGTGCCGAGCGCCCGCGCGGGCCGCTCGTCTGGTTCCACGCCGCAAGTGTCGGCGAAACGCTGGCGCTCATTCCGCTCATCCGCGAAATCCGCAAACGCGACATCTTCGTGCTTCTGACCACGGGTACGGTCACCTCGGCCGAACTGACCCGCACCCGGCTCGGCGATGACGTGATCCACCAATATGTGCCGCTCGACATCAAGATCGCGGTCAACCGTTTCCTGACCTACTGGGCACCCGATGCCGCCATCACAGCCGAGTCCGAAATCTGGCCGGTGACGATGATGGAACTGGAGCGTCGGCACATTCCGCAGATCCGGGTCAATGCACGCCTTTCCGACCGTTCCTTCGATCGCTGGAAAGCTCGCCACGACATTGCTGAATCGCTGTTTTCCAAGCTGGCGCTGGTGGTTGCCCAATCCGATCTCGATGCCGAACGTTTCCGCGATCTCGGTTCCTGGCCGGTAGTGATATCGGGTAACCTCAAGGGTGACACCGACCCGCCGCCCTGTGACGAGGCGCTGCTGGAGAGCTACCGCAAGCAGGTCGGCAATCGCAAGACATGGGCGGCGATCTCAACCTTCGACGGTGAGGAGAAGGCCGCGGCCACCGTGCATGCGGCGATCAAGTCGCGCAACGGGCAACTGACCATCATCGTGCCGCGCCATCCCGAGCGTGGAGATGAGGTGGAGGCCATGCTGAAGGGCATGAATCTCTCCGTTGCTCGCCGCAGCCGCAATGATGTGATAACGCCTGAAACCGATATTTTCCTCGGAGACTCGATTGGCGAAATGGGGCTTTACCTGCGGCTGACCGAGCTTGCCTTTGTTGGCCGCTCGCTGACGGCCGAAGGCGGGCAGAACCCGCTGGAGCCTGCCATGCTTGGCTGTGCGGTTTTGTCGGGCGCGCATGTGCAGAACTTCCGCGAGGCCTATCAGAAGCTGATCCGCGCAGGTGGTGGCCGCATCATCCGTGATGTGGAGATGCTGGCAAAGGCGGTGCATTATCTGCTCGTCAACGATAATGAGCGTTACAAGATGATCGATGCGGGCAATCGGGTCATTCAGGATATGCGCGGCGCGCTTTCCTCCACGGTGAAGGCGCTGGAGCCCTATATCAACCCGCTCACCGTTTCCGCCAAGCTGCAGCCGCGGAGCGCCATCGGATCATGGTAGCGGATATAGAACTCAACGCCGCGCAGTCAATCGCCGCAGTGCTTTTCGACAAGGACGGCACGCTGCTGGGCTATGACGCAAGCTGGGGACCGGTGAACCGCGAACTCGCGTCGATTGCGGCCAAGGGAGATCCCGTCCTCGCCGACAGGCTTCTCTCCGCCTGCGGCATGGATCCCGTTACCGGTCATGTGGTGCCCGACAGTCTTCTGGCCGCCGGCAACACGGCGGAGATCGCCGCCGGTCTCGTCGCCGCCGGCTCGCCCTGCGATGTTGTCGAGCTCACGCAACGTCTCGACCGGCTTTTTACCGAGGCCGCGGATAAATCCGTGCCGGTGACCGATCTCAAGGGTTTTTTCGCGAGGCTGAAGGCTCGCGGCTACAAGCTCGGTATCGCCTCCAGCGACAACGAAAACTCCATCCGCCAGACGGCCATCCGCTTCGGTTTCGAAAACGATATCGATTTCGTTGCGGGATATGACAGCGGTTACGGCACCAAGCCGCAGCCCGGCATGGTCCTCGGCTTCTGTCAGGCGATCGGTATCTCTCCCGACCGCGTGGCCGTCGTCGGCGATAATAACCACGATCTGCATATGGCGAAAAACGCCGGCGCGGGTCTCAGGGTCGCCGTTCTCACCGGCACCGGCTCTCGCGAAAGCCTGGGTGCGGATGCCCATTATTGTTTCGATGACATCACCGGGCTCGAAGCGCTTCTGCCGGAACGGGCTGTTTGAGCGGTGCCGCACGGTTTGCATTGTCGCGGCACTCTCCACGTCCCGTCATGCCGGCCTTGAGCCGGTATGACGGAGAAAATGGATATCGCGGCGCGCAGATTGAAGTTCCATGTTAAATCACGGCCAGTCCGTATCAGCACCGGTGCGTAAAGCCGTCTATTCGGATTTTGCAATTTACGGTTTTTTCTGGCAAACAACCTCCCAGACGTGAAATGGCGAACGCAATGCCGTGGGCGACCCGGCCGGGAGCGGGAATAGATGGTTTCTGAAGCGCCGCCCTTCTGGTGGCAGAAAGCGGGCTGGCAGGCGTGGCTCCTGTCTCCTTTCTCGCTTCTTTACGGCAAGGTCGCCGGCCGGCGCATGCGGACGGCAAAAAGGGCAAGTGTCACCGTTCCGGTCATCTGCATCGGCAACTTTACCGTGGGTGGCGCCGGCAAGACGCCGACGGCAATGGCAATTGCAAGGGCCGCCGTTGCGAAAGGCCTGAAACCCGGATTTCTCAGCCGCGGTTATGGCGGCACACTGGATGTCACCACCCTTGTCGATCCCGCACATCATCGCTCTGCCGATGTCGGAGACGAGCCGTTGCTTCTGGCGCGCGAAGCGGTGACGGTGATTTCGCGCCGCCGCGTTGAGGGTGCGCATCGCCTGATCAAAGAGGGCGTCGATCTCATCATCATGGATGACGGGTTTCAGAGCGCGCGTCTGACGCTGGATTATGCGCTTGTCGTCATCGATACAATGCGCGGCATCGGCAACGGCCATCTGGTGCCGGGCGGTCCGGTAAGAGCCCCGCTCGCCGAACAGATGCGGCATATGACCGGGCTCCTGAAGGTCGGTAATGGTCACGCGGCCGATGCCCTTGTGCGGCGAGCCGCAAAGGCTGCCAAACCCGTTTTCGTTGCGGCGATCACGCCGCAGGAGCCGCAGGATTTCAGGGGAAGGCGTGTGCTGGCCTATGCGGGCATAGCCGACCCGGCCAAATTTTATCGAACCGTCGAAGCGCTCGGCGGCGATATCGTGATGCAGCGCTCTTTCCCGGATCATCACCACTTCAGCGATGACGAGATTGCCGATCTTCTGCAGGACGCAGGCAAGGCGGATCTGCAACTTGTCACCACGGCCAAGGATGCCGTGCGGCTTAACGGGCACCACGGCCGGGCAGAGGAATTGCTCTGGAACAGCCTGGTGATCGAGGTCGACATGGTGTTCGACGATCCCAATGCGGCGGGAACGATTATCGATACGGCCGTGGCGAACTGCCGCGCCCGTTTGCTTCGGGATAATTCGCGGACGTCGCGTTAAGGTACCGAAAAAGACAAACCGTCGTGCGCCGGTTTCTCCTCACTGACGTGACGAGCATAGGGACGAGGGAGGCAAACACGCGACACTCGACGCGTCTCTTCCCTCCTTATGCCGGCAAAGTACCAGCCTTCTTTTCGGCTTCCAGAGAAGCCGCGGCATCCACATAGGCCTCCTGCCGCGCCACGCTCCAGTAGCGCAGCTCATCGAGCGGAATGCTCTTGCCTGTCATGGCGCAGATGACATGCGAGCCGGTCTGGACGATGCGGAAGTCACCGTCGAGATATTCGATGACGGCGAGGCGATTGCCGCCTCCTTCAAATCTGTTCATCCGTTTTCGTCTCCTGCTCTGTCCTGTCAGGGCACCCAGTCCGAAACGGCGTAGCGTTTTCCTGGACAATCCGGATGCTCCAGTATCCTGAATTTATATAGGCCGGCGTGGCGCAAGGCCAGCCCCGACGCCCTTGCATGTAAGAAGGCGTCAGCTGCGGCCGAAGAGCCGTTCTATATCGGAAAGCTTCAGTTCGATATAGGTCGGACGGCCATGATTACACTGGCCCGAACCCGGTGTATTTTCCATCTGCCGCAGAAGCGCATTCATCTCCTCCGGCCGCATGCGCCGGCCGGAACGCACCGAGCCGTGGCAGGCCATCGTGGCGGCGACATATTCCAGCTTGTTGGCAAGCGTCGAGGCGGCGTCCCATTCGGCGATCTCGTCGGCAAGCTGGCGCACCAATCCCTGCACGTTGACCTCACCCAGCATGGCCGGGGTTTCGCGAACGGCGACGGCACCCGGCCCGAAACGCTCGATGACGAGCCCCAGCGCATCGAAACCGGTGGCATGATCCATCAGCCGGTCGCAATCTTCTTCCGGCAGATCGATGATTTCGGGGATGAGCAGTACCTGCGAAGCCGGCCGTTTGGAATGCAGTGCATTCCGCATCTGCTCGAAAACCAGCCGCTCATGCGCCGCATGCTGGTCGACGATGACAAGGCCGTTTTCTGTCTGCGCGATGATGTAGTTCTCGTGCAGCTGCGCCCGCGCGGCCCCGAGCGGGTAGAGCGTGGGCTCGGGCGAGGAGCTCGCGCCGGCTTCATAAGTTTCCCGAGACTCGGTCCGCGCCGTTGGGGTGGTGATGTCCGAGAAATGTGATTGTACCGGCTCCGAAAACTGCGTTGCGCCTGAAACGGCGAGCGGCCGTGACGGCGACGTCGCGGCGGACCATGGCGCGGGAGCGGTCGTGAAAGGCGATGGCCTGAGGCCAGAAGGGCTATAGCCGGGGCGGAAGGCGTTCATCATCTGGCTGGCGCCCGTCGTTGCCGCCCTGTCGCCGTCACGCGTCAACGCCTGGCGGATCGCGCCGACGATCAGCCCGCGAATGAGCCCGGGGTCGCGAAAACGAACGTCGGATTTCGCCGGGTGTACGTTTACATCCACAAAGGCGGGATCGAGCGTGATGGAAAGCACCGCGACAGGATATCGCCCATGCGGCACGGTTTCGGCGTAAGCCCCGCGAATGGCGGATAAAAGCAGTTTGTCCTGCACCGGACGGCCGTTGACGAAGACATATTGATGCGCCGAATTGCCACGGTTGAACGTGGGCACGCCGGCAAAGCCCGTCAGCGTCACATCCTCACGCCCGGCATCGATTTCGATGGCGTTGTCCTTGAAGTCCGCACCGAGAATCTGCGCCATGCGGGCCAGATGATCGTCACCCGTCGACGGAATTTCGAGCGTCGACCGATCCGTGCCTGACAGCACGAAGCGGATATGCGGAAAGGCGATCGCCATGCGTTTGACGACTTCGGTGATTGCGGCCGCTTCGGCGCGTTCCGTCTTCAGGAATTTCAGCCGCGCCGGTGTGGCGAAGAACAGGTCGCGCACCTCGACGATGGTGCCGGCATTCGAGGCGGCCGGCCTCACATCGGAAACCTTGCCGCCGGTGACGGAAATCACCGAACCCTGCTCCGCGCCCTGCTGGCGGCTGGTGATCGTCAGCTTGGCCACGGAGCCGATGGAGGGCAGTGCCTCGCCGCGGAAGCCGAGCGTGCGTATATCGTCAAGTGTATCGGAAATCTTCGAGGTGCAGTGCCGCCTGACCGCAAGCTCGAGATCGGCCGGCGACATGCCACAGCCATTGTCGGTAATCCGCACCAGCCCCTTGCCGCCGCCCGCCGTGGCGATCTCGATGCGCGTCGCCCCGGCGTCGATGGCATTTTCCACCAGTTCCTTCGTGGCGCTGGAGGGTCTTTCGATGACCTCGCCGGCGGCGATCTGGTTGATGAGGGTTTCTGAGAGCTGCTTGATGGCCATGATCGCCATTTTCGCGGATTCGCGCCGGCTTCGAAAGCAAAAAACTGAGACTGCGGAAATTTGCACATGTTTTGCAGGTTGCATGGCATCGGACCATTTCCGCCAATGCAGTTTAAGCGTTAATCCGCCCTTAATCGCCCTTGTTTATGGTGGGGCAGCTTGAAATGACCGCAGAAACGGGGCCGCCTCTGCCGGGTGGTGTGTGACGTCGACTATGGGTGAGCGTCATCTTCTCCTCAAGACTGCTTCAAGCGGCAAACCCTGATGTCTGTTTTCCGGAATTTTCGTTTCATCCCGGCATCTGCCCTGGACGATTCCAATAGAAACAAAAGCCTGACCCATTAAAACAGGCGGGAGTTTGCAGTTGAGTGATTTGGCGTCCTCCGGCGCGGGCGTTCATACGGTGATGCTTGATGCCCTTTGCGACGCGCTTGGCGCGGCGATCGTCGTTTACGACCGTAACGATCACATTATTTTCGCAAGCCGGAAGCTCCTCAGTTTTTTCCCGCTGGAAGAGGCCGTCATCGGCCCCGGCGCGCGGCTGCGCGATTATCTGGGCGCCCTGTACGATTGTTACCATATCGAGACGGAAAATCCTGCCGCCAATGCCCGCCAGCTCGGTCGGGAAGAGTGGATCGGCGAACGGCTGGCTCTGCACTGGAAGGAACGGTCTGAAAAAACCGAACGGCTGAAGGGGGAGAGGTTCCTGCGCTTTGTCATGAACCGCCTGCCATCCGGTCTCGGCATTAGTGTCCTCGCGGATATTTCTGAACAGAAGAAGCGCGAAGAACAATGGCGTATCGATCTCGAGCGCGTACAGCTCCTCGAGGATATTCTCGACAATCTGCCGTTTCCCGTCTTCGTCAAGGACCGGAACCTGGCCTATGCCGCCGTGAATAAATCCGCCTGCACCCTGGTCGAAACCAGCCCCGAGAGCCTGCTCGGACGCACGGTCTTCGATCTCCATTCACGCAAGGTTGCGGGGCGGATCGATGCGGCCGACCGGACGGTACTGGAGAGCGGCACGCCAAGCGTCATTCCGGAAAGGGTGAGACGCCTGAACGGCGAAGAGATACTGACGATCACGCGCAAACAGCGCGTAGGACGGCCAGGCCGTTATTTCCTGGTGACGACGATGGAGGATGTGACTGCGCTCGCCACGCTCGATGCGAACGGCATGCCCGTCATCCCTTCTCTGGAGCATGTGGCCTTTGTGTCCTCAACCTATGGAAAGGATGAGGAGAAGGAAGGCCGTAACGGCTTGCTGAAAAGCAAGGCGGTGCTGGTCGTCTCCGAAAACAGCCGCTTTGCAGAGGCCGCCGGCCGCCAGCTCACGGCAGGTGGCATGGACCATGCAGCGGTGACGAGCGAGGAAGAGCAGCGCGCCTTTATCGATGTCGCCGCCTCCGCCGGGGTTGCCATCGATGTTGTTGTCATCGACGCCCAGATGAGCATCGCATGCCTCGATATTGCCGCGGCACACCATCTGCCCGTCGTCAGCATCGAGGAGGACGAGATTGACGCGTCGTTGTTGCATCATGTGGCTGTAGGGCTACATTCGGTGCCGAAGGAGAAATCGGTAGAGGAGGACTGGGAGATCATGACGCAGGACCTGCCCAAAATCCTCAGCAACGGCGGCGTGTGCGACGTTCTTCTCGTCGAGGACAACCGGGTCAACCAGATCGTTTTTTCGCAGATACTTGAGGGTCTCGGGCTTTCCTGGCGGCTCGCCACGTCGGGCGAGGAAGCGCTGCGTCTCTTCGTGGAACAGGCTCCGTCGGTCGTCCTGCTTGACACGACGCTTGCCGATATCGACGGCTTCGAGGTCGCCCGCCGCATGCGCGATCTTTCGGGTGAAAAGCGCATTCCTGTTGTCGGCGTCATTACCCACGCATTCGAAGGCGACCTCGACAAATGCCTTGCATCCGGGATGGAGGACATGCTGCTGAAACCTGTCAGCCCCGATATGGTGGAGGCTGTTTTTGTGCGGCTTTTTGGCAAGGACGTGCTGCAGCTGCAGGCGTGATAGCCCCCCCTCCATCGAACGGCGTGGCGTAAACATACAATTAATTGCCGCCGCCTCGGCCGTTTTGCGCTGGCAGCGGGTCTCAACGAGGGCGGTCTGTGGTTTTCGGTTCGTCGCTCTATGGCTTTTTTAATACTTGCCCTGCATTGTGATCGCGGTCGATAGAGGATTCAAGAGATGCAGGAATGAAACGGGCAGAGCCGCAAACGTTGCCGGTTAGCCAGAACGAGCTTCAGGCGATGGCCTACAGCGATCCGCTGACAGGGCTCGGCAACCGCTATCGTTTGCGGGACAAGATCCGCATGCTCGCCAGCGAACGCTCCAGCGATCCAGCACCCTTCACGGTCGGCATTGCCAATATAGACGGCTTCAAACCCATCAATGACCTTTTCGGCGTGCAGGCGGGCGATGAAATCCTCTGCCAGGTTGCTCACCGCCTCAAAGCCTGCATTCCCGATGGCGCCATCGTGACGCGCCATGATGGCGACGAATTCGCTTTCGTATTGCCGCTGGTGTTCGAACGCACCGGTGCCGAGCGTGTCGGCAACATGATCAAGGACGTGCTCTCCGCTCCCTATGATCTTGGCGATCGTAACGTCCGGCTTTCCTCCTCGTTCGGCTTTGCCATCTATCCCTTTGCCGGGGATGATTTTGAGGATCTGCTGAAAAGCGCCGAGACGGCGCTCTACCGCTCCAAGCGGCGCGGCCGCGGCCAGATCACCGTCTATTCGCGTGAGATTGCGCAGGAGATGAAGCGCGCCACGCAGCTTGAGCAGGCGCTCAGAAACGCGATCATCACCGATGCGATCGACGTGCATTTCCAGCCCATCGTCCGGCTGGAGGAGGCGAAGGTCATCGGTTTCGAGGCGCTCGCGCGCTGGAACGATCCGGATCTCGGCTTCGTATCGCCTGCGGTTTTTGTGCCGCTGGCCGAAGAACGCGGTTTCATCGATGCGCTTTCGGAGGCCCTGCTCAGAAAAGCCGCGGAAGCGGCGCTTTTCTGGCCGCGTGAGCTCTTTCTGTCCTTCAACCTGTCGTCCGCGCAACTGATGGACCCCAGCACGGCCGACAATATTCTGTCCATACTTTCGCGTGTCGGCCTCGACCCGCACCGGCTGGAGCTTGAAATCACCGAAACGGCGGTCATGACCTCCGCCGATACCGCCCAGCGGATCATCAGCGAGTTGCAGAGCGCGGGCGTTCGTATTTCTCTCGACGATTTCGGCACCGGCCAATCGAGCCTCGGCCGCCTGCGGGATTTCACATTCGACAAGGTGAAGATCGACCGCGCTTTCGTCTCGCGCATCAGCAGCGACCGCCCTTCCGAACATATCATCAAGGCCATCGTCGCCATGTGCGAAGGGCTTGATCTTGAAGTCGTGGCCGAAGGGATAGAGGAGCGGGCGGAAGAGGAAAAACTGCGCGCGCTCGGCTGCGCCATGGGACAAGGCTACTTCTACGGCCGCCCCGCCGACGCCGCGGCGACCCAGCGGTATCTACATGAGAATTACCGCGAGATATTGTCGGATATTTCCTGAGAAACGGAATGGCCTTGGACGAGGTGGTGGGCGCGCCCCCAACACCCCTCATTCCTGTCTTTGCCACGGGAACCCGGCCGACGCGCGTCTGCGCGGCGAAGAGAGTCCCTTCGGTCCAAGACTTGGGCTGGCTAGATTCCTGTGACAAGCACAGGAATGAGGAGAAGGCGGTGCGTGCCTCGTCTCAGAGCCTGTAAAGCGGCTCAAACCGGCCCTTGACTTCAACCCCCAGTTCGAACGTCAACCCGTGCTGCGGATTGGCGGCTAGGGCGTCCTCGTCAAGATTTTCACGCGCCGACGTCACGAGAAGGCGCGATGCGTCCGGGCCGACGAAGGCCGGGCAGGTCGTCTGTCCCGCGGGCACCGCATATCGGGCAATATGGTTGCCGTCGGTATCATAACGATCAACCGCGCCTTCGCCCCAACGAGCGTTCCAGATATGCCCTTCGGCATCGCAGACCGAGCCGTCGATACCGCCATCGACTCCTGTCGAATCGATGAAGACTTCAGCCTTGCCGGAGGGGAGGCCGGTCTCGGGATCGAGCGGCACGCGCATCAGCTTGTTCACCTTGGTATCGACGTAATATCCGGCCGCGCCATCGGGCGAGAAGCAGATCGAATTCGGAATGCTGATATCGGCAAACAGCTTCGTCACCGTGCCTTTGTAAACATGATAGATGCTGCCCGCGCCGGTTTCCGCCTTTCGGCCCATGGTGCCGATCCAAAGCGCGCCGCAAGGGTGCATGCGCCCGTCATTGGACCGGTTGCCGGGCAGGTCCTTTTCCAGCTCCGCATGCAGAGTCAGCACACCAGTCTTCGTATCACGCAGGAAAAGCCCGTCATCGGAGGCGATCAACTGTTGGCTGTCGCTGACTTTCGCCAGAGCGCTGCCCATGAAGGGCAGGGCATGGACGGTCTTGCGGCCGGAGGCGAGGTGCAGTTCATGCAATTCCCGCTCGAGAATGTTGAACCACCAGGCCGTGCCGGTCGCAGGGTCGAAGGTCGGGCCTTCGCCGAGCAGCATCGGCGTCTCGTCAAGAACACGTCCGGTAAAGGGAAAAACAGTCGCCAAGCTCTTATCCTCCGATGGCTGCATCATAGGCCGACAGTGTGACAGTGGCGCGTTCGCGCACCTCCGCTGCGGTCATGCCGGGTTTATAGAGGCTGGTTCCGAGCCCGAACGCCATGATGCCGGCCGATGTATAGTCGGCAAAATTCTTATCCGAGACACCGCCGACCGCTGCGATGACCAGATCCTTCGGCAGGATCGTCCGGATCGCATTGATGCCGGCGGGGCCAATGATGCTGGCGGGGAAGAACTTCAGCCCGGTCGCACCGGCTTTTGCGGCCACCAGCGCTTCGGTGGGGGTGAGAACGCCCGGCATCGTCACCATGCCTTTTTCACGTGCAGCTGTAATGACCTCCGCATCGGCATTGGGGCTAACCATCAGCCTGCCGCCTGCCGCGTCCAGCGATGCGACGTCTTCCACGCTCAGCACGGTCCCGGCGCCGATCAGGCAATCGGCGGGCGCCATCTTTGCCGCGATCTCGATGGAACGGAACGGATCGGGGGAATTCAGCGGAATTTCGATGGCGCGGAAGCCGGTTTCGATCAGCGCGCCGACAACGCCTTCTGTCTCCTCGGGTTTCAGGCCGCGCAGGATGGCAATCAGCGGATATTTGATGGAAGGAAAGGGAATACGCATGGTCGATCTTTCTTCTTATGGCCAGATGGCTGTTGCAGCGGCCAGCAATCCGCGCCGCACGGCTTCGTCTGCGTCGATGACCGTATAGTGGATATCGAGGGCGGTGAAGGCGCCTTCGTAAAGCGCGCCAAGCGCGCCGGAGCCGATCAGCACCACCGGTGTCTCCCGCCGCGCCGTCGAATGCGCGCCGGCGATCTCCAGCCCGATCATGATGCCGGAAAGCCTGGCCTTGGCATCCGTGGCGGCGAGGCCATGCAGCAATTGACCGGAGCGCAGTGTGAACAGCCGGTTGCTGGCGAGCTGCGGATTGGCGTAAATGTCGAGCACGGCCGCTCTGAAGTCCTCGTGTTGGCCGGTGAAAGGCTCCGCCTCGGCCACCGCATGGGACAGGATCGTCTGCTTGGAAATGACCTCGAACAGTTCGCCGGTCATGAAGGTGGCAAAGCCGTTGACGTCGCCATCACGAACGGTCACCCATTTGGAATGCGTGCCGGGCATGCAGACAAGTTTCTCGCCGGTGTCCGAGGAGGCAAGAGCGCCGAGCAATTGCGTTTCCTCGCCACGCATCACGTCGGGCGCGTTTTTATCCCGCTGCGCCAGCCCCGGCAGAATGCGCACATCGCGCGCCTGACCCGGCACGCGAACCGCGCCATCCAGCACCGACGACAGCGATGCCGGCACGTCGATGTAACCCGCTTCGACCCAACCCTGCCGCGCGCCTGCCATACCACAGACGAGAACCGGCAAATCTTCAGGCGCGCCGATGGCGTCGAGATGCGCTTGCAGAACCTCGGCAAAACCGGTCCGCATGGCCGTGGTCATGCCTTCCGAACTTCTGCGCTCCGCCAGCACCGCACCCGAGCGGCTCATGAGCCAGAGCCGGAAACTGGTCGTACCCCAGTCAACGGCGATAAAAGCGGGTTCAGACATTATAGAAGGCCTCCGTCTACGATTATGGATTGCGCCGTGATGGCGCTTGATGCCGAGGATGCGAGAAACAGGCATGGCCCAGACAAATCGGCAGCGACGAGCATGCGCTTCAAGCATTGTCGCGCCGTGGTCGTCGCAATGCCCTCATCCGTCAGCCACAGTTCCCTCTGCCGCTCGGTCACGATCATGCCCGGCAGCAGCGTGTTGACGCGGATATTTTCTGGCCCCAGCCGGCCGGCAAGGCTTTTTGTCAACCCGATGATACCTGCCTTCGCCGCCGCATAGGAGGGAAGTTCGCCCATGTTGAGCAGAAACGAGATGGACGAGAAATTGATGATGGAGGCGTCTTTCGCGAGCCGGAGGTAGGGAAGCGCGGCCTGAACGGTAAAAAACATCTGCTTGAGATTGACCGCCTGATTGGCATCCCAATAGGCTTCTGTCACCGTATCTATGTCATGACGGTCGTCCCAGGCGGCGTTGTTGACCAGAACCTTGATACCGCCGATCGCCGCGGCCGCCTCAGTGACGGTCACGGCTATGGCCGCCACGTCGCGCAGGTCGGCCCTGAAGAAATGGACCGGGTGGGGCGACACCCCGGAAAGCCGCCGGACCAGCGCTTCGCTCGGCTCTTCGGCGATATCGATGAACGCTACCTTTGCGCCCTGCATGGCAAAGGCTTCCACGAGCGAAGCCCCGATGCCGGAACCGCCGCCGGTGATCAGCACGCCCGCATCCTTGAGGTCCGGAAATTGGGCTGTCGTCATCGGCATGATCTCATCCGTCAGGGGCTTGATTGTTCCATTATTTGGAACTAGATTTTAATAAATGGAATTATTCCCTTGGCGCAAGCCTCATGTCAAGGTGAATGACAATGGATGTTGCCATGCCTGATATCGAAATACCCAATGGCAGGATGCGCAGCGCAGTTCCAGCCGCGCGGCAAAAAACCGATAGCGACACCGGTACACTCGGTAAGGCGATCTCGCTCCTGGAACTGATCGCCCTTTCTGAAAGGCAGATGCGTTTCACCGATGTGGTGGAAGCGTGCGGCCAGCCGCGAGGCACCGTCCATCGCCAGCTCGCACATCTGCTTGCCGAAGGCCTGATAGACCAGGCCCCCGACCAGACCTACGTTGTTGGCCTGAGGCTGTTGCAGTTTGCATCCAGAGCCTGGAGTGGCAACGATCTGCGCAGCATAGCCGCCCCACACCTGGCGGCGCTGCAGGAGGCAACGCAGGAATCGGTGCATCTCGCGGTTCTGATCGGGCGCGAAGTGACCTATCTGGACAAGATTGAGGGCAAGCACAGCTTGCGCATGCATTCGCAGGTTGGAAAGACCTCGCCAGCCTATTGCACCGGCGTGGGTAAGGCTGCGCTGTCGCTGCTGCCCGCCGGCGATCTGGAAGATCTCGCGGACGGGCTGGATTTTAAGCGCTTCACGGACAACACCATCACCACACCGCAGGCCCTGATGGAGGATGTTTCGGCCATTCGCTCCCTCGGTTACGGTTTCGACCTTCAGGAGCACGAGATCGGCATTCATTGCGTTGCGGCACCGTTACCGGCCCCGGGACGCAGTTTCCGCGCGGCGATTTCAGTGACCGGCCCCGCCTACAGGGTGGATGTGGAACAGCTCCGCGCCTGGGCTCCGCTGGTGCGTGCAACCGCCGATAAAATTTCGGCAGAACTTGTCTATCGCTTATCGCCGGTTGCGGATGATTGACGGAAAGCCGATGCCGCTTATGGGGATGCCCGCCCGCGAAAAAGAGGAGACATGACCGGCTTACGCGAGATAACGCTAATTTTCGAATATTCTGATCTAATTTTCAACTTTTGTTTGCATGAATCGATTTGCTGAGTAACATCCTCAAAATTCCGGGCAGAGGCGGGCCTTTGCGGCGGCATTTCCTCATGCTCGAAGAACAGCTTTCATGCAGAAAACAGAAACGGCCAGCGTTCAGTCGATTGGTGTTGATTGCGTTCGCGAGATCGCCAATCTTAATACGCAGTTCGATATATTCCGCTTCCTGAAGCGGCTGACGGAAGCGTGGGAATTCAGGGCCTTCATGGTACTCGACCTCACTACAGAGGTCTCAAGCGAATTGTCGCATTATACCGTCATCACCAGCTGGCCGGCCGAACTGTTGCAACGCTATGATGAAGAAGGCGAGTTGCAGAACAGCCGCGTCATGGCGCGGTTAAGAAAATCCACTGTACCCTTTTCCGTGTCGCTGGATTTCCTGGTCGAAGGCGAGGGGCATGTCCTGAAGAAAAACGTGGTCGCGCTTTTCGAACGGTTCGAGATGATAAATTCCGTCTGGTTCCCGGTGCATGATGTCACCCTCAGGCGCGGCGCCGTATCCTTTTCCGGCAACAAGACGGCCCTGCCGGAAGCCCGACTTGCGGAGCTTTTTTACATTTCCAGCCACGTCTTTGCCCGGCTGTCCGAAATCCGCCGTCTCGATCTCCGCGTGCCGCAAACATTGAGCGAACGGGAGATCGACTGCCTGAACTGGACGGCAGCCGGCAAGACCAGTGCCGAAATCGCCGAGATCATGATGTTGTCGGAGCATACCATCAATCACTACCTGAACCGCGCGACGAAAAAACTCGATACGGTCAACCGCACCCAGGCGGTCGCCAAGGCCCTGCGCGTCGGACTGATTAAATAGCGAAACTCGCAATTTTATCATTGTGATAAAGCCCTTCCTGGGCGATCCTCTTTTCGAATCACCGGAAAGGAGAAATCGTTGCCGGAGCGGCATAGTGTAAAAGCGGGATTTTCTCCGACTGTCGATTGCGCCGTGCTGATAGTCGCTGCCGAAAAAGGCTTTGCCGCCGATGAAGGCATAGAACTGGAACTGGTCCGAAAGCAGTCCGCACGTGGTGTTCTTTCGGTGCTCGGCGAGGACGGCGTTCAGATCGCGCATTTGCCCGCTCCCGTTCCCGTGGGGTCGGCCGTTGGTCTCCATGATATGCCGGCCAATATCATCGGCGTTTTCACGCTTTCCCTCGGCGGCTCCGCGACCACCGTTTCCCTTGGGTTTTATGATGAACTTTACCGTGAGGGACTGAAGCTGCCGGACCCGGCGGCTTTCGGCCGCGCGATGGCCCGCGTCTGCGCCGCACGCCGGGCCGCGGGTGAAAATCCGCCCGTCTTCGCGGTTGAGGATATCGCTTCGACGTCCTTTCATGCCCTGCGTTATCTGCTCGGAAGCTGCGGTGTGCTGCTTGGCCGTGACATGGAAATCGTCGAAGCGCTGCCGAAGGCGATGCCCGGGCTTCTGGAAAGTGGCGACGTCGATGCGCTCTGTTCTGCTGAACCCGCGGGCAGCGCAGCGGTGCTGGGTGGCGCCGGGCGTATCGTGACGACGGGCGCGCTCATCTGGCACAATGCCCCGGAAAAAATACTTGCCGTGAAGCGAGATTGGGCTGATGCGAATGCCAGCCTGTTGGAGGGGCTGCTACGCGCGCTTTATCGCGCCGGCGAGTGGTGCGCCAACCCCGCCAATATCGAGGAACTCGCCGGTATTCTGGCCGCCCCCCATTATATGAACGTCAGTGGCGAATTCCTGCTTCCGGCCCTGACGGGCTATATTTCGACTTCGCAGAAGGACATGCAGCGTTTTCAGGAATTTTTCGTCACCAGCGCGAAAGCGGCGAATTTTCCATGGCAAAGCCAGGCTCTTTGGTTCTTCAGCCAGATGTTGCGCTGGGGGGAAATACCCGCCGGTTGCCGTTTCGATGCCGCGGTGGTGGAAGCCGCACGCAATGCGTATAGGCCGGATATTTTTCGCAAGGCGATGAAACCACTTTTCGTGCCGGTGCCAGGCGCCAATCTGAAGCTGGAAGGCACGCTGAGGGAACCTGTTCATGTCGGCGCATCGCGCACCGGCCTCGTTCTGGGACCCGACTGTTTCTTCGACGGGCGCGTCTTCGATCCGGAGACGCTCGATATGGATGACGAAATTTGAAATCGCAGCGCTAAATCGTCGCGAATGGTTCCTGTTTGCGCTTTGGCATTGGCGAACCGCTCCCGCTTGTCTATGGATGGCGCAAATTGTTTCCCGATCAGGCCGGACGATGTAACGGAGTAAGACAATGGCAGAGGTCAGCAAGAACCAGGTGGAAAAGGCTCTGGACGCCGTCATCTATCCCGGCAGCGGCAGAAGCATCGTTTCCCTCGGCATGGTCTCGGAAATCTTCATCGCAGATGGAAAGGCCTATTTCTCGATCACCGTCCCGGCCGACAGGGCGGCCGAGATGGAGCCGTTGCGCCTGTCCGCCGAACAGGCGGCGAAGGGCGTTCCGGGTATCGCCGGCGCGGTCGTGGCGCTGACTGCCGATCGCAAGCCCGGCCAACAGCAGCCGGCGCCGGCGCGTCCCGCCGCGGCAGCCGGCCGGCCGACGCAGCAGCCGGGCTCGTCCAAGGTGGGCGTCCCCGGCGTCCGCGCCATCATCGCCGTCGCATCGGGCAAGGGCGGGGTCGGCAAATCGACGACATCAGTCAATCTTGCGCTCGGCCTTCAGGCGCTTGGCCTGAAGGTCGGCATGCTGGATGCGGACATCTACGGGCCTTCGCTGCCGCGGCTCCTCAAGATTTCCGGTCGTCCGAAACAGCAGGAGGACCGCATCATTCTTCCCATGGAGAATTATGGGCTGAAGGTCATGTCCATGGGGTTTCTGGTGGATGAGGAGGCCGCGATGATCTGGCGCGGGCCAATGGTGCAGTCCGCCCTGATGCAAATGCTGCGTGAAGTCGCCTGGGGCGAGCTCGACGTGCTGGTGCTGGATATGCCGCCCGGCACGGGTGATGCGCAGCTGACCATCGCCCAGCAGGTGCCGCTTGCCGGCGCGGTCATCGTTTCCACTCCGCAGGACCTCGCGCTGCTCGACGCGCGCAAGGGCATCACCATGTTCCGCAAGGTGGAGGTGCCATTGCTCGGCGTCATCGAGAACATGAGTTACTTCATCGCGCCCGATACCGGCGCCCGCTACGATATTTTCGGCCACGGCGGCGCGAAGGCGGAAGCCGAAAGGATCGGTGTGCCGTTCCTCGGCGAGGTGCCGCTCACCATCGCCATCCGCGAAATGTCGGACGCCGGAACGCCTGTCGTCGTTGCCGACCCGGATGGTACACAGGCTGCGATCTACCGCGAGATAGCGAAAAAAGTCTGGGAGCGTATTGGCGCCGGTGAAAGAAAAGCGGCTCCAAAGATCGTTTTCGAATAAGCTACGGACGGCCGGCAAAACCGCAAAGCGCACCTGCGCTGTGAATAGTCCTGTAAAAACAGAAGATTGGTGGCCAGTAACGGTGCGGTTTCTGGCCATGAAATCCAGAAGTGCTTCGTCTGCAAAGCTGTCGCGAAAAAATATTGCTTGATTGCATCTCGCTTTGGGCGCATACGCCTGCGCCGTTTGGCTCTTGGTCCATCGGGCTGGCGCGATATGACGTTGCGCCTGTTTCGGTGGTCCCTGAAGTGTCGTCCAAAGGTTTGCCGACAGCAAACAGGATATGTTAAGCAGCATTGCGGCTAAGGCCTGCAATGTGGAGCGGAGAAACGGATTGATAAAAGCCTATCGCGCCAATTGCGAGGCGATCAGCCTGTCGTCAGACGACGGCTCCGTACAGATTCCTGATGACATCGTCTGGATCGATCTCGTCAACCCGGACAGGGCGGAAGAGCAGCATGTTGAAAAGCTGCTGCAGCTCGATCTGCCGACGCGTGAGGATCTGAAGGATATCGAGCCCTCCAGCCGTCTCTACATGGAAGACGGCAATGTTTTCATGACCGCATCGCTGGTGTGGAAGGCGGATTCGGACGACCCCCGCCTCACCGATGTCGCCTTCATCCTCGCCGGCACGCGCCTCGTGACGATCCGTTATGCTGAGCCGAAATCATTCCACCTTTTCATTGCCGCCATCACCCGCGCGCCGCATGAGATGCGCAGCGGCACGGCGCTGCTTTTGAAACTGCTCGAGACAATCGTCGATCGCACGGCCGAAATTCTCGAGAACTCGGTCGCCGGCATCGACAATCTCGCGGCAGACATTCTCGGCAGCCAGGCCCGTTCCAAGCGCAAGGCGCCGCGTTATCTCGAAGACCGCCTGACCAACATCGCTGCCTATCATCGGCTGATTTCGAAGGTCCGCGTCAGTCTTGCATCGCTGGCGCGGCTGCAGACGTTCCTGTCCACCAGCGGCCAGGTTCGGGAAGACAAGGGCGCGAGGGAACAGGGCAAGTCGATTTCCCGTGACATACAGTCACTGACGGAGCACGCATCCTTCGTTTCCGGCAATCTTACGTTCCTGCTGGATGCCTCGCTCGGCATCATCAACATCGAGCAGAACAGCATCATCAAGATATTCTCCATCGCTTCGGTGGTTTTTCTGCCGCCCACGCTGGTGGCTTCGGTTTACGGAATGAACTTTCAGCTCATGCCGGAGTTGAACTGGACATTTGGTTATCCACTTGCGCTGATCGTCATGGTGATGTCCGCAATCATCCCGTTTCTCTTTTTTCGTTGGAAGGGCTGGCTCTGAGGAGCCAGGATCATCATGTCCCAGATCGCTGACAAGGATGTTGCCGAGAAGCCGGATGCGGATGACGCTCACAAGAACAAGGGGCTTTACGCCGCTATCCTTGGTTCGATCGGCGTCGTTTATGGCGATATCGGCACCAGCCCGCTCTACGCCTTTCGCGAAGCCCTGCGGCCCATCGCCTATGACGGGGTGACGCAGGAAGAGGTCATCGGCCTCACATCGTTGATGATCTGGTCTCTGACGATCATCGTCACCTTCAAATACATCACGCTTTTGCTGCGCGCCGACAATGACGGCGAGGGCGGCACGCTGTCGCTGCTGGCGCTGCTGATGAAGACGGCCGGCACCCATCGCAGCGTCCTCATCGTGCTTGGCCTGATTGGCGCGGCGCTGTTTCTCGGCGATGCCATGATCACCCCGGCACTTTCAGTGCTTTCGGCGGTGGAAGGCCTGAAGCTCGTCACCCCGGAGATGGACGCCTTCATCATTCCGATCTCTGTCGGCATCCTGATTGGCCTCTTCGCCATCCAGTCCCACGGCACCGGCACGGTGGCAAAATTTTTCGGACCGATCACCGCGGTCTGGTTCATCGTCATGGGCCTTGCAGGCCTCATTCATATTGCTGACGACTTCAGCATTCTCTTTGCCTTCAACCCGTGGCACGCGGTCGAGTTTCTGGCGAATGAAGGTTTTTATGGCATTGTCGTGCTCGGCGCGGTGTTCCTGACGATCACGGGCGCAGAAGCGCTTTATGCAGACCTCGGCCATTTCGGCCGCCGCCCCATCCAGTGGGCGTGGTTCTGTCTGGTATTCCCGGCGCTGACGCTGAACTATCTGGGGCAGGGCGCGCTGGTGCTGAAAGACCCGGCGGCCATGTCCAATCCCTTCTATCTGATGTTCCCGCAATGGGCGATCCTGCCCGCCGTCATTCTGGCGACCGCCGCGACAATCATTGCCAGCCAGGCCGTCATAACGGGCGCCTTCTCGCTGGTTCGCCAGGCGATTCACCTCGGCTACCTGCCGCGCATGGAAATTCTCTTCACCTCGGAGACCAATACCGGCCAGATTTATCTTCCGGCGGTCAACACCATCCTGCTTTTCGGTGTCGTTGCCCTGGTGCTCACCTTCAAGAGCTCGGATGCGCTGGCCACCGCCTATGGTATTTCGGTCACCGGTGCGATGGTCGTCACCAGCCTGATGTTCTTCGAGTTCGTGCGCAAACGCTGGCAATGGTCGATCTGGCTTGCCCTTGCGGTGCTGACCCCGCTTTTGGTGCTGGAACTGATCTTCCTCGGCGCAAACCTTCTGAAAATTCACGATGGCGGTTACGTGCCGGTGCTGCTGGCGATTGCCTTCACGGTCATCATGACGACTTGGCAGCGCGGTTCGAGAATCCTGTTCGCCAAGACGCGCCGCATCGATGTGCCGCTGAAGGCCTTCATCGCCTCGGTGGAAAAGGAAAGCGCCCATGCGCCGGTGCGCGTACCGGGTACGGCGATTTTCCTCACCGGCGATCCGGAAACGGCGCCGGCGGCTTTGCTGCATAATCTGAAGCATAACCACGTCCTTCACGACAAGAACGTCATCCTGACGATCCGCACCGAGGATCAGCCGCGCGTTCATCCGGCAGATCGTTATACGTTGACGAAGATGAGCGACCGTTTCGCCGTGGTCGAGCTGCATTTCGGCTTCATGGAAACCCAGAATGTTACCCAGGCGCTGGGCTATCTGCGCCGCACGGGCTACAAGTTCGACATCATGTCGACCTCCTTCTATCTCGGTCGCCGCAAGCTGGTTCCAGATCCGAAATCGGGCATGCCGGGCTGGCAGAACCGCCTGTTCATCGCGCTCGCCGAAACCGCGGCCGATCCCTCCGACTATTTCCGCCTGCCTGCCAATCGGGTGGTGGAACTCGGTTCGCACGTCGTGGTGTGACGAAGTGGGCATGCCCTCAATGTAGCTGGACGATCTCGTTCTCTCCGTCATACCGACCTTAAGCCGGTATCCAGCCAGCCCAAGTCCTTGGGGTGAAGGGGTCTTTACGCCGCGCCGACGCGCGACGGCTGGTTCCGGCTCGAGGCGGAATGACGGATGAGGAGATGCCCTGCGGCGCAGTTCTGATCGGCACATGCGAACTCGACTCCACGCCACACTCATTAGCATTCCCTCACACATTAACGTGAAGACACCTTCCTGCGCGGCGTTAACCAACCATCAAGGTTAATAAGAGATTCTCGAACACCTGTAGAAAATTCGGTTGTCGGTGTTCGGAGTGCTGGTTTTGCGTTCGAAAAGAGTAATGCGTCGTCGGTCCCCCGTGTCCTTTCAGGGATGGGCGTCCAAGTGGACGTCACCCGTCGTCTTCGGCCTGGCCGCCTGGCTTGTCTTTCCCTCCCTCGCTGCGCGTGCCGATCTCGCCTCGCTTCTGGCGGGCCTCGACAAGGGCGGCGAACAATGGCGCATGGTGCTGACTGCCTCCCCGGCGGGCTCGACGCATAACGCCTCCCTGACATTCAACGATGCGGAAGGGGACGAGGCGCTGCATGGCGGCGGCATGACCCTGCCCAATGGCAGCAAGGTTGCGTTCGTCACCAACAAGAAGGGCGAGGCAACGACGCCGGACAGCGAGCGGGTGAACCGCGCAGCCAAGAAGGGCCGCATCGTCGCCACCGAAATCATGCAGCCGCCGAAGGCCTTCACCGCCGGTTCGGTGCTGCAGCGCACCTCGATGCTGGATATCGAGCCGCTGAAGCGCAAGGATCGCACCGCCTTCGTCAAGCCGAAGCGCGGCAAGGATGTCGAACTCGCCTCTTTCTATTTCCGCCGCGAGGAAAAGAAGGCGGACAAGAGCGTCTCGCCGATGCTGGCGGAACTCGTCACCAACCGCACGCCGGACATCCTGGCGACGGCCTATGCGCCCGCCGAACCGGATTTTGCCCGCGAGTCTCCCTTCGACGCCATTCTGAAGAAGCCCGAGGCCGGCCGCTTCGTACCGCAGATCAACCCAGATGACCACGCCTGGGCCGCAACGCCGCTGCCGGCTGCCGTGTTTTCTCCGGCCGAACAGCAGTGCCTTGCATCGGGCATCTATTTCGAGGCGCGCGGTGAGTCCGTTAAAGGTCAGGCGGCGGTGGCGCAGGTCATCCTCAACCGCGTGCGCAATCCGGCCTATCCGAAAACCATCTGCGGCGTTGTCTACCAGAACAAGGACTGGCGCAATCGCTGCCAGTTCTCCTTCGCCTGCGATAATATCAAGGACCGGGTGAATTCCGAACGCCACTGGAAGATGGCGCGCGAAGTGGCCATGGCGACTACGGCCGGTAAGATCTGGCTGAAGGAAGTTGGCTCTGCCACCCACTATCACGCCGTTTACGTGCGTCCCGCCTGGGGCAAGTCGATGAAGAAGGTCGGCAGAATCGGCCTCCACGTCTTTTACCGTACCTATGGTGGCGGCTGGAGCTGATACCACCGCCAATTTGGCGCATTTTGCGTGTCAAAAATGCCGATTCCCCGGCGAAACATCGCCCCCAAACAGTGATTTCTAGTCAAGCCGTTGTTTTTGCATGATTAATTTGTGCCTAAACAACCGCTCGCAGTGCCTTGACTAGAGAAGCCCCTAAAACTATGTTGCGCGCGACTTCAGAGCGGGCTGGAACAGGCTTAATCCGTCACCGTTTACAACTCCAAAGGGTTCTGGCATGGCTGGAACGGAGAAAATGGGTGGGATTTTAAGATGACTGGCAACCGTGACGATAGTCTGGACGAGCGCCGCAAACGCCTTGCTGACGAGTTGGCAAAGGTGAAGGCGGAGGATGAGGCGGAAGTGAGGGCGGAGACCAACGCTGCGGAGAGCCGGAAAGGCTTTGCGATGGCGGTTAAGCTCTCATCGGAGTTCATTTCGGCCATCGTGGTCGGCGCTATGCTGGGTTATCTTCTGGACTATTTTGCCGGCACGACGCCGTGGGGGATGATCGTTCTTCTTCTTCTCGGTTTCTGCGCAGGCGTATTGAATGTGTTGCGTTCGACGGGCGCGGTGGCCAAGCCGCCGCTGCTTGAGAAGGCGGACAGACGAGACGAGGGTGGAAAACGCGGCCTTTGAGGCTGTTTTTCCTTACAGTTGAGATGCCGCGACAGGCGGCGACAGGTAAAGAGGGCAGCCGGTGGCAAACGATCCGACCCATCAGTTCTTGGTGCAGCCGATCATTCCGATCGAAATTGGCGGCGTCGATTTTTCCTTCACCAATGCGTCGCTCTTCATGGTCGCGACCGTGGCTGCTGCTTCGGGTTTTCTTTATTTCGCAACGTCGAACCGCGGCCTGATCCCCACCCGCATGCAGTCCGTTGCCGAAATGTCCTATGAGTTCATCGCCTCCATGCTGCGCGAAGGCGCCGGCAAGAAGGGCATGGTGTTCTTCCCCTTTGTTTTCTCGCTGTTCATGTTCGTGCTGACGGCAAACCTGCTCGGCATGTTCCCGTATTTTTTCACGGTCACCAGCCAGATCATTGTCACCTTCGCGCTCGCCTGCCTCGTCATCGGCACGGTCGTGGTTTACGGTTTTTATAAGCACGGTCTGCATTTCTTCGGCATTTTCGCCCCCTCCGGCGTGCCCAAGGCGCTTCTGCCGCTTGTGGCGTCGATTGAAATGATCTCCTTCCTGTCGCGTCCGATCAGCCTTTCCGTTCGTCTTTTCGCGAACATGCTGGCCGGCCACATCACGCTCAAGGTTTTCGCAGGCTTCGTCGCCTCCATGAGCGCGCTTGGCGCGCTCGGCGTCGGCGGTGCAGTCCTGCCTCTCATCATGACGGTCGCCATGACCGCTCTCGAATTTCTCGTTGCCTTCCTGCAGGCTTACGTCTTCGCGGTACTGACTTGCATGTACCTGAACGACGCCGTGCATGGTGGTCACTGAGAAGTAAAGTCGCTGGCCCCGGCAACGGGCGTCAAAAACAGCCGCAACAACCAATATCTCAAGGAGTCTCACATGGAAGCGGAAGCAGCAAAGTACATCGGCGCAGGTCTCGCATGCCTCGGCATGGCTGGTACGTCCCTCGCACTCGGCCGTATCTTCGGTGATTACCTGTCCGGCGCACTGCGCAACCCCTCTGCTGCCGACAGCCAGTTCGGCCGTCTGGTATTCGGCTTCGCCGTTACGGAAGCTCTGGGCATCTTCTCGCTGCTCGTTGCTCTCCTTCTCCTGTTCGCTGTCTAATATCGGCATCAGGTCTGGATCACGGCCCGCAACATAGCGTGCCGTGATCCTTCGCATTTGCAGTCCCCCTGGAGGTGAGCATGTTCGTGACCGAGGCTTATGCCCAGTCAGCACCGACCGTAGGTGAAACGCATACGGAAACTCCGGCCGTTGGCCAGCCGCAACCGGAAGCCACGCACACGGAAACCGGTGTAGCGCATGGCGCCGAGCACGGTTCTTCCGGCGTTTTCCCGCCGTTCGACCAGTCTACTTATGCATCGCAGGTCCTGTGGCTGGCGATTACGTTTGGCCTTTTCTACCTGCTCATGCAGAAGGTCATCGTTCCGCGCGTCGGCGGCATTCTGGAAAACCGTCATGGACGCATCGCACAGGATCTCGACGAAGCGGCACGGCTGAAAGCTGAAGCTGACGCGGCCGTCGAAACCTATGAAAAAGAACTCGCGGCAGCCCGCGCCAAGGCAAGCTCGATCGGCGCCGCGGCCCGTGACGCCGC
>NZ_QLNF01000064.1:87401-103918 GCF_003261015.1 Agrobacterium sp. MS2
CCGAGAAGCGCATTGCCGGCATCAAGGACCAGGCTTTCGCCGACGTCGGCGCCATCGCCGAGGAAACCGCGACCGCAATCGTCGACCAGCTGGTTGGCGCAAAGGTCAAGGACACGGACGTCAAGGCAGCGATTGCCGCCGCTTCGAACGTGAAGGGAGCCTGATATGGCATTTGATGCATCATTTTTCGCTCTCGTCGGTCTCGTTCTCTTCTTCGTCCTGATCGCTTACCTCAAGGTTCCGGGCATGCTCTCCAAGTCTCTGGACGAGCGCGCGCAGAACATTCAGGACGAACTGGCTGAAGCCAAGCGCCTGCGTGAAGAAGCCCAGCACCTGCTGGCCGAATATCAGCGTAAGCGCAAGGAAGCCGAAGCCGAAGCCGCCGGCATCGTTGCCGCCGCTGAACGCGAAGCCGCCGCATTGACGGAAGAAGCCAAGCAGAAGACGGAAGAATTCGTCGCCCGCCGCACGGCCCTTTCGGAACAGAAGATCAAGCAGGCCGAAGAAGACGCCATCGGCGCCGTCCGCGCCGCCGCCGTCGACATCGCCATTGCCGCTTCCGAGAAGCTGCTGGCCGAAAAGACGACGGCCGCCGCAAAGGCCAAGCTTTTCACCGCCACGATCGGCGAAGTGAAGTCGAAACTGAACTGAGATTTATCTCGGTATTGTTCAAAACCCCTCCGGCCCCGCCGCGAGGGGTTTTTTGTTTGAGATGGTGAAGCTGGTTAGGATTGGGTGCCGCCTGCACTACGAAAATGCGGCATTCGCTAACAGGCATTTCTCTTAGGGTGGCGGTAACTGGCTGCAATGTTTTTGATGCAGATTGCTCATCGCTTTGCTCCAATACTTGGCATGGTTTGGACGCACCGAAAGCATCGGAAGGCCCTTAGCAAACACTGCCCGCAAAGGGTTGACTATGACAGAGGCAACTATCATAAGCCGGACAGTTAAGGGGAGAGTTCTCGTTGAACCAGATAGCCATCTTCAGCGGTAGTGCGCATCCCGAACTTGCGAAGGAAATTTGTTCCCACCTCGGCGTGCCGTTGCATCCGGTGCGCACTAAGCGCTTCTCCAACGATTGCCTTGAGGTCCAGCTGCAGGCAAACTGCCGGGAGCAAGATGTCTTTATCGTCCAACCGCTCAGTGCGCCTGTGCAGGAAAACCTGATCGAGCTGCTCTTGATGCTCGATGCGGCGCGTGGTGCGTCGGCCTCACGCATCACCGCAGTCATTCCGCACTTTTCCTATGCTCGCTCCGACAAGAAAGATGCGCCGAGGATCTCCATCGGCGGTCGGCTGGTCGCAGATCTCCTAGTTACGGCAGGTGCCAGCCGCGTGCTCACCATGACGCTGCATTCCCCCCAGGTCCACGGCTTTTTCAGCGTGCCTGTTGATCAGCTCCACGCCTTGGGCGAGCTCGCCAATTATTTCTTCCGTTATGATCTCAGCCGGGCCGTCGTCGTTTCCCCCGACCTTGGCAATGCCAAGAACGCGGCCGCCTTTGCAAAGCGGCTGAATGTGCCTGTCGCGGCCGGCGCCAAAGAACGGGTGAGCGATACCCAAGTGCGCATCTCGGCGCTGATCGGCGATATCCGAAATCGCGACGTCATTGTGCTCGATGACGAGATCGCCAGCGGTGGCTCCATTCTTGAGCTGCTCCAACATCTGCGGGCCCACGGCGCACGCACCATCCGGATCGCCACCACGCACGGAATTCTCGCTGGCTCTGCAGTTGCCCGGCTTGCCGCGGAACCGGACGTGCTTGAGATCGTGTGCACCAACACGGTGCCCATCGCTGCCGAAAAGCGCCTTCCCAAGCTTACCGTGTTGTCTGTCGCACCGGCTCTCGCCGAAGCAATGCGCCGGATTAATTCGGGGGATTCCGTTAGCGCGCTTCTGGCCGAGGACATTGCTCCGGCCCAAGTGATCACCGCGTCTCAAAGCAAATGAAGTGAGCATTTCTTTGGACTGCCGGACTAGAGATGTCCTCAGGTGGCGCCGCCGTCAAGTCCGCGCTGCGGCTAGAACTTCACCATTTGTCATCAATCCCGCTTCAGTGGCCGAAAGCTCATCCTGTGCAGCGCGCAAGGCCCGTGGCTTTCGATGGCGCGCAGGTGGGCCGGTGTGCCGTAACCGGCATGCCCTTCGAAGCCATAGGATGAATGCACGACACCCGCACGTTCCATCATCCGGTCGCGGGTCACCTTGGCGACGATTGAGGCGGCGGCGATGGAGAGGGAGCGGGAATCGCCCTTGATGACGGCCTTGGCTTCGCAGGTGATGCCTGGCGGCCTGTCGCGGCCGTCGGCCAGTACGAGGGCGGGGGAAATTTCGAGGCCGAGGACTGCGCGGCGCATGGCGTCCAGGCTGGCGCGCAGGATATTCATCGTGTCGATCAGGCCCGGGCCGGAGGAGGCGACCGATACGATCGAGGTTTCCATGATCTGGACGAACAGGCTCTCGCGCTTCTGCTTCGTCAGTTTCTTGGAATCATCCATTCCGTCAGGAATATTGTCCGGATCGAGAATGACGGCGGCCGCAACCACAGGGCCGGCGAGCGGGCCACGCCCTGCCTCGTCCGTGCCGGCGACCGGCCAGAGGCCCCTCTTTCGCGCTTCCAGCTCGAACGAGAAATCCGGGCCAGTATCGGCAAGATCAAAAAGGGCAGGAGAATCGGGTGTGGCCGTGCGTTTCATGCGGCGAAACTGGCACACACACCCGATCTCCTGCAAGCCCCCGGAAGCGGGCGATGACAGGCACGATGAGCCGGGGTCAAGGGGCGTGGCTCACCGTGCCCAAGGTCGTCATGACCTTTTATCCTCCAGCAGGGCGGCGGAGGAAAAACGATCGCACGCGAGGCGGCGGTTCCAGGGGCGATGTCCGGCGGGCCAGGGAAAACCAGCCGGGCATTTCGTCGAGAGCAACACGATGAGACGATTGCTCCTGTCATTTGAATTCCGTTTATTAAAAGCTCACAGCACCTCGTATTGTCGGCGCGTCATCCCCCCATGCTCGATGTCCTCTCGGGCTTGACCCGAGATCCTGTCGCGCTCGGTTCACGTTCCAGGGTCGAGCCCGAGGGTAGCGTCTGGTTCATCACGGGCATTCGTTACCTTCAGTCACTTTCACCATGCGGCTCTCAAAGCAGAGACAATTGCACCCCGGCACCGCCCGGAGGCACGAACAGGTCGTCGCGCAGGTTGATGCCGCGGCGGATGAGACCAAGTCTTTTGGTC
Source organism: Agrobacterium sp. MS2 (assembly GCF_003261015.1). NCBI lineage: Bacteria > Pseudomonadati > Pseudomonadota > Alphaproteobacteria > Hyphomicrobiales > Rhizobiaceae > Agrobacterium > Agrobacterium sp. MS2. Next base: position 90,637 of record NZ_QLNF01000064.1, read on the forward strand.
GCCATCTCGAATCGCCTGCCGATCTGCCAGGCATAAGGGCCATCACCCTTCATGCGCTTGCCGAACTCCGCGTCATAATCCTTGCCGTCGCGCATGGAGCGCACCAGCGACATGACATGACGGTAACGGTCCGGATAGTTGCGCAGCAGCCAGTCGCGGAACAGCGGGCTTACCTCCAGCGGCAGCCGCAAAAGCACATAGGAAGCCTCGGTCGCGCCAGCAGCCTTGCCGGCCTCAAGAATGCGCTCGATTTCATGATCGTTAAGCGCCGGGATGACGGGTGCCATCATCACCGCCACCGGAATTCCGGCATCCGTCAGCGCCTTGACGGCCTCCAGCCGCTTCTCCGGCGTGGCGGCGCGCGGCTCCATCGTGCGCGAAAGCTTGCGATCCAGCGACGTGACGGAAATGCCGACCTTGACGAGCCCCTTTTTTGCCATTGGCGCGAGAATATCAATATCCCGCTTGATCAGCGCCGATTTGGTGACGATGGCGACGGGATGATCAGCCTTGGCCAGCACTTCCAGTATCTGCCGCATGATGCGCCATTCGCGCTCAATCGGCTGGTAAGGGTCGGTATTGGTGCCGATGGCGATTACCCGCGCCTTGTAGCCGGGTTTCGCCAGTTCCCGTTCCAGAAGCTTGGCAGAATCAGGCTTGGCAAACAGCTTGGCCTCGAAATCAAGTCCGGCCGAAAGGCCCATGTAGCTGTGAGTGGGCCTGGCAAAACAGTAAATGCAGCCATGTTCGCAGCCCCTGTAGGGATTGATGGAACGATCGAAGGGGATATCGGGCGATTCATTGCGGGTGATGATGCTGCGTGGCTTTTCCACCTGCACCTCGGTGCGGAATTCCGGCATCTCTTCCAGCGTCTGCCAGCCATCGTCGAAGACCTCACGCTGCAAGGCTTCGAAACGTCCATCGGGATTGAGCCCCGCACCGCGGCCGCGGCGACGGTCAATCTCGATGCGCAGGCCGGATGCATCGGCCAGCGCATTGGCAATGTCAGGCATATGGCTCGGCTGGAAGGCAGCCTGCCCCGAAAGCGAATGATTTCTCATCTGGATGCTCCTAAGACGTCGCACGCCTTTCGAGGTACGCTGAACGCCCTAAACCGTTTCCATCCGGAGAGGCCTCATCGCCCCTCGAATGATTAAATTCCTACATCACGAATGAGAACATTACAAGAACAAAATTGTAAATTTGGCTCCTTTTATACTGCCGGGGCCAGCGCCAGGACGGGCACGCCGGCACCTGAGAGCGCGGAAAGCGACATCAACCCCCGCGGATTTTACCGCGACGAGCATGGTGGCAATTTATTGTGCGATGCGTTAGAGCTATGCACATGTTGACAGTCATAATGGAATGCCGGGATCAGGAGCCGGAACTGGCGCATACGCTGTCTGCGCTTGTCACCGGTGCCGTGGAAGGGCTTGTAAGCGATGTTGTGATTCTGGATCACGGTTCGCGCGATGGATCGTCGCGTGTGGCCGATGCGGCCGGCTGCCGTTTTTATGGGCAATGGGAACTGGAGGATATCGTCAAGTCCGCGCGTGGCGGCTGGTTGCTGCTGATCGAGCCGGGCGCACGCCCGCAGGCAGGCTGGATCGATGAAATCCTGGAATATGTCGCGATCTGCGAACAGCCAGCGCGCTTTTCCCCATCACGTTATCACCGGCGGAATGTCTTCAGCCGTGTCCTGCGCCGCACCCCGCCGCTGGAGCATGGTTATCTCCTGCCGAAGAAGCACGCGATGTCGATTGCGAAATCGGGCATGAGCCTGACGCAATTTGTCGGCGCGCAGAAGCCGCGCCGGCTGAATGCGGAAATGGTGCCCGCCTGGGCATTGCGGGCTTCGGCCTGAGGCGGAAAGGGTTATTCCGCCAGCACCTTGCCGGGGTTCATGATTCCGGCGGGATCGAATGCGTGCTTGATGCGCCGCATCAGCTCCATTTCGATGCCGGGCCGGATGGCGGCCAGTTCGTCGCGCTTTAACTGGCCAATGCCGTGTTCGGCGGAAATCGAACCGCCCAGCGACAGCACGATGCCGTGCACGATTTCGTTCATGTCCCGCCAGCGGGCGAGGAATTGCGCCTTGTCCGCCCCCACCGGCTGGGAAATATTGTAATGGATGTTGCCGTCGCCCAGATGGCCGAAGGCGCAGACACGGGCGCCCGGGATGGCAGCAAGAACCGCCTTTTCCGCCGTCGCCATAAACTCCGGTATTCTGGAAACCGGGACGGAGACATCGTGCTTGATGGAGCCGCCCTCCGGCTTCTGCGCATCCGACATGCTCTCGCGCATGTGCCACAGTGCCTGACGCTGGGCTTCGGAGGCGGCGATCACGGCATCCTCGACCAGTCCGGCCTCAAAACCACGCTCCAGCAGCAATTGCATCATCGTATCCGCCGTCTCGGCCGAATCGGAGGTGGAGATGTCGATGAGTGCGTACCAGTCATGGGGCTGTTCCAGGGGATCGCGCACGCCGGGAATATGTCTGGCGGTAAACTCCACGCCAATCCGTGGCATGAGCTCGAAGCCGGTCAGCGCCGTGCCGCAGAGGTTTGACGCCATCTCGAACAGCTTCAGCGCATCTTCGGTTGAGGTCAGCCCGGCGAAGGCCACCTGATGGCCGAGTGGCTTCGGGAAAAGCTTCAGCACCGCGCCGGTGATGATGCCGAGCGTGCCTTCGGAGCCGATGAAGAGATCACGCAGATCGTAACCGGTATTGTCCTTTTTCAGCCGGCGCAGCCCGTTCCAGATCTCGCCTGTCGGCAACACCACTTCGAGCCCGAGGCAGAGCTGGCGCATATTGCCATAAGCAAGCACTGCGGTGCCGCCGGCATTGGTGGCGAGATTGCCGCCGATGCGGCAGGACCCCTGAGAGCCGAGCGACAGCGGAAACATGCGTTCAACCGAATCGGCGGCTTTATGGATGTCATCGAGAATGCAGCCGGCATCGGCAACGATGATATTGGCGACGGGATCAATATCGCGAATGCGGTTCATGCGCTCCAGCGAAAGAATGATGTCAGTTCCCCCGGCGCGGGGCGTTTGCCCGCCGACAAGGCCGGTATTGCCCGTCTGCGGCACGATTGGGGTACCCGTCTCGCTGGCGAACTTCAGGATGGCCGATACTTCCTCGACCGATCCGGGTTTGAGGAGCAATGGCGAAGCGCCACGATAAAGCCCGCGATTTTCCACCAGCCGCGGCGCCATCTCTGCCGCATCGCGCACCGCATTCCTGTCTCCGACAATGGCGGTAAAGCGGTCGAGGATGTCGGAGGAGGGGACGGTTGTCATCAGGCGTCTCTCTGTCATTTGAAACGGTGGGCGAATGGTCGGCGGGCCTCAGCTCCGCGGTGCGGCGGCGCGGGAAAGGCGGTCATTGATCGCCTCTCCAAGACCGTGAGTGGGAATGCTGGTGATGGCGATGCTGTCTGCGCCGCTTGCATCGGCGGCCTTGAGGTAATCGAACAGGTTGGCGGCGGCCTCGGAAAGATCGCCGGAGGGGCTGAGATCGAAAACGGCGCGGGCGGTCTCTTCACCCGAAACCGGGATGCCTTCGAACCGGATCAACGCTTCGCCAGGCGAAACCGATGTGGCGTTGAGGCGCACGGCGGCGCCGGGGGCATAATGCGAAGCGAGCATGCCTGGCGCCTCGATGGCCGCCGACGCTTTTTCAGAACGTTCAAGCCGCTTGCTCGCAACACGCTCTATTTCGGCCGTGACGACGCCGCCAGGACGAAGCAGACGCACCCTTCCATCTTCTTCCACCTTGACGATGGTGGATTCGACGCCGACCGAAGCCGCCCCGCCGTCGAGAATGAGGTTGATTTTCTGACCGAGATCGGCCTCCACATGGGCGGCGCTTGTCGGGCTGATCTTGCCGGAACTATTGGCGCTGGGGGCTGCGAGCGGTTTGCCGAACCGGCGGATAAGATCGCCGGCAAAACCTTGTGGTACGCGAATGCCGACCGTATCGAGCCCGGCCGTCGCCAGCGCATGAATATCGCTTGCCGGTTTCAGCGGCAGCACCAGTGTCAGCGGGCCGGGCCAGAAGGCCTCTGCAAGATCAAGCGATATGGGATCGAAGATGGCGTAACGTTCCGCCATGGCGATATCTGCCATGTGGCAGATCAACGGGTTGAATTGCGGCCGGCCTTTGGTCTCGTAGATACGGGCAATGGCTGCAGGGTTGGTGGCATCGGCGGCAAGGCCGTAGACGGTTTCCGTCGGCAGGGCGATCGGCTGGCCGGCGGCAAGCTCCGTGACGGCTGCTTGAAGGGCGGTTTCCCGCTCGTTTTCAATATGGATATGACGCGCCATGATGCTGCCTTTCAGGGCGGTCAATAGCGTATTTCCGGGCAGAATGGAAAGCGCTAATGCACATTGTCCGAAACTGGTCGTCAGTTTCGGGAGAACGACATGCCTAAGAAAGAAAGATGAAGTCCCTGGGGGCTTTGTCGCTGCTATATCGCCTTGATGATCCTGCGCATCTCCTCCGAGCGCGCGCCGAGCATGAGGACGTTTTTCAGCGCCACGCGCGGATCGTGGGTCTGGAACAGCAGGCCGCCGCGATGAACGGATGTATCGACGGCGATTTCCTGATCGGGAAGGGCGTTGATGGCGACAGCGAAATACATCCGCGAATAACGCGCATCGATATTTTCGAAGAAGTTTTCGGCACCGCTCAGTTCCGCGAAGAAGTTCGCGAAATAGAAGGACCATAGCACATGACGCTCTGCATCAAAGCTGGTCGTCGCCGCCGTGACGTGGCAATAACCCAGATGCGGCCGGTCATTCAGCAGATGGTGAAAAACCATCTTCGGAAAACGGATGGACTGGTGAAAACCGTTCAGGCGGCTGTGGGTGGCATCGGCGGCAGCTTCCAGCTTTCGCCCGGTCAGCGCAGCCACTTCGTCATGGCTGTAGTAGACGCGTTCTTTCGGCAGCCACCGCTCTTCGTAACGGCTGATGCGCCCTGTCCGCAAAAAATCGGAATGCGCGGTCTTCGAGCGTATCGGTGTAACCGAATGCCTGCTCGCATCGAAATAGCGTATGCGTGTCGCCTTCTCCACCGGGAACACCCTCGTTGCTGTCGATCCGGTAAGATAATTTAGGGTGCGTTAATACTCCGTTGCGCTGCAGCCCCTGTTTTTTGATGGGTGGGCAGTGGCTGCGCCATCATTCGTCATATTGCGACGTCGTTGCAGGCGGTAAATAGTTGCCGGATTTTGCAGTGGAATGGCCTGAAGACGCCGTTTGGACATGTCGCAATTTGTCGCCAATGCGGAAGCCGATGTCGCTGTCTGTGCTGCCGCAAATGACGGCCGATGATTAGATGAGGACATGCTTCCGCAGCCCCCGCAAATGGTGTCGGGCAGGGCGGTTTGATCGAGGATTTGGCCATGGAATTGCGTGATACCGTATTGCGCCAGCTGAAAAACCGCCGCGAAGGTTTTAGCCTGGAACAGCCCTTCTACACGGACCCGGATTACTTCAAGCTGGATATGGAAACCATCTGGTATCGCGACTGGCTGTTTGTCGGCCATGATTGTGAGGTACAGAAGTCCGGCAGCTATTTCACCGTGCAGGTCGGCGCCTATTCGGTCGTCATCGTTCGTGGCCGCGACGGGCAAATCCGCGCGTTCCACAATTCCTGCCGCCATCGCGGCTCCCGCGTCTGCACCACGCAGAAGGGCCAGTCGGCGCGTCTGGTCTGTCCCTATCACCAGTGGACCTACGATCTTGACGGCAAGCTGCTTTTTGCCCGCCACATGGGCGAGGAGTTCGACAAGGGTGATTTCGGCCTGAAGCCTGTCGCCTGCGAAACCGTCGCTGGCTACGTCTTCATCTGCCTCGCCGATCAGCCGGCGGATTTTGAGCCCATGCGCGCCGAAGTGGAGAGCTACATGGCGCCGCACCGCATATGGGAAGCCAAGGTCGCGCATGAGAGCACCATCATCGAAAAGGGTAACTGGAAGCTCGTCTGGGAAAACAACCGCGAGTGCTACCATTGCGCCGCCAACCATCCGGAACTCTGCCGTACCTATCCCGAAAACCCGAGCGTGACGGGAACGGATGGAGGGGCAAGCGACCCCGAGATCGGCGGCCACTGGGCACGCTGCGAAGCAGCCGGCCTGCCCAGCCGTTTCAAGATTGACCCGAAGGGCCAGTTCCGCGTGGCGCGCATGCCGCTGATCGGCGAAGCGGAAAGCTACACAATGTCGGGAAAACGCGCCGTGCGCCGGCCGCTGTCGGACGATGTCAGCATCAGCCATATCGGCGCGCTGCTCCTGTTCCATTACCCGACGACCTGGAACCACTTCCTCGGCGACCACACCATCTCCTTCCGCGTGCTGCCGCTCAGCGCCAACGAGACGATGGTTACCACCAAATGGCTGGTGCACAAGGATGCGGTGGAGGGCGTGGATTACGATCTTGAGGATCTCACCCATGTCTGGAACGAAACCAACGATCAGGACCGCCGCATCGTCGAGGAAAATGCCTTCGGCATCCGGTCGCCCGCTTATGAGCCCGGCCCTTACTCCATGGAGGACGAGGGCGGCGTGATGCAGTTCGTCAACTGGTACGCCGATTTCATGATCGACCGGCTGTCCGGCGACAAGGCCCGGCTTTCGGCTGTAGCGTGAAGATGAACATGGTCGTGACATATAAGCATATTGACGAGATGAAGCCGTGGAGTGACAAGCTCCAGCTGCTGGAATGTATTTCGGTAACCCCCGAAACACAGGATGTGATGACGTTCCTGTTCCGCTCCGAGGATCAGAACTGGTTCCGTTATCTGCCGGGCCAGTTCGTCACGCTGGAACTGCCGGTGGGCAAGGAGCCGCTTTACCGCACCTACACATTGTCCTCCAGCCCGTCGCGGCCCTATTCGCTGTCGGTCACGGTCAAGGCGCAGGCCAACAGTATCGGCACGCGCTGGATGTTCGACAATCTGAAGCCCGGCATGAAGATCCGGGCGCTTGGTCCGCTCGGCGATTTTTCCTACGTCAAGCATCCCGGGGACAAGTATCTCTTCATCTCCGCGGGCTCCGGCGTCACGCCGATGATGTCGATGGTGCGCGACATGAGCGACCGCGCCCCGCAAAGCGACATTGCCTTCATCAATTGCTCGCGTACACCCGGCGATATTGTCTTCCGTCACGAGCTGGAATATCTCGCCCGCTTCATGCCGAACCTGTCGCTCGGCTTCATTGTCGAGAAATGTGGACGCACCGATCTGTGGTCCGGCCTGAAGGGCATGGTCGACAAGGCCAAGATCGCGCTGCTCGCCCATGACTTCATGGAGCGTACCGTCTTCTGCTGCGGGCCGGAGCCGTTCATGGCCGCCGTCCGCTCCATGCTTGAAGCCTCCGGCTTCGACATGGGCCGTTACCATCAGGAAAGCTTCTCGCCTGCTGCTCCCGTCGCCGTCGGCGAGAGTGTTCTCACCGATGATGGCGAAGCGTTGTCGATGGTGGGTTTTACCCTTTCCGGGAAAGAAATGCCCTGCCAGCCCGGGCAGACCGTTCTGATGACGGCGCGTGCAGCCGGTGTGCGGATCGGCGCAGCCTGTGAATCCGGCATCTGCGGGACTTGCCGGGTCTTGAAACTTTCCGGCGAGGTGGAGATGAACCACAATGGTGGCATTCTCGATGAGGAAATCGAGGAGGGCTATATTCTCGCCTGCTGCTCGCGGCCTTTGACCGATGTCAAGGTGGAGGCATGATGCCGGCAGGCGTTTGAGGCTTTCCTTCCATTACCATTGTCTGGAACCAAATTTCCGTAAATTCGTTTGCACGTCATCCAATTCTTCTCGGGCATGAAGCGGGGCTGACCCTAATCTCCGAAAAGAGTGAGTGGGTGAAAAGCGTGGGTCAACGCGCTGAAGCAAACGGAGGAAGATCATGATAAATTTCCGGACAACGAGTGTCGCCACGGCCCTCGTCGTGTTCCTGACCAGCTTTACGCCGTCGCAGGCGTTCCAGGTTCCTGTGCCGATTCAGAAGCCGGCGGTGTCCACCGACAATGTCGTGCAGGTGCAATATCGCGAATGGGACCGTCGACATGATCGCCGTCACGGCGACCGCATGTATCGCCCTCGCCCGCCGCGTGACGGCTATTATAATGGCCACCGTGGTTACCGTGACCGCCGTCCGGGTTACCGTTATCATAACGGCTACTGGTTCCCGCTTGCCGCTTTCGCCACCGGCGCCATCATCGGCGGCGCGATTCAGCAACCCCGTCCGGCCTATGGCGGCAGCCATGTATCCTGGTGTCAGAATCGCTGGCGCTCGTATCGTGCTTACGACAACACCTACCAGCCCAACAGCGGTCCGCGCCGCATTTGCGTGTCGCCTTACAGCCGCTAATCGCACAAGCAGAAGCCCGGTCTTTACCGGGCTTTTGTCTGGCCCTGAAACGCCGTGGTTTTGATAAACGAAGCGTGATCGGACCGTTAATCGTAGGTTCAGCCACACGTCCCTAGGCTGAGAAGCATACGACACCGCCCGGACAAAGGCGGAATAGAACAACAGAAATTCACGTCTTACGGCCTGTCGACCGTCGTGAATGGAGGAAGTCAGATGAAAAGCTATGTGAAGAATATCCTGGCTGTCGGTCTTTCTGCAATCGTGGTTGCAGGAGCGATTGTTCCGGCCGAAGCCGCCATGCCCCTGCCTGTAGCGCCGAAGAGCGTTGAGACCTCGGGCAACGATGCCAGCAAGAATATCGTGAACGTGCAATATTGGCGTGACCGTGACGGCTGGGGCGATCGTCGCGGCTGGTATCGCGGTCACCGCGGTTACCGCGATTATCGTCCGGGTTACCGCCACCATGACGGTTACTGGTTCCCGCTCGCAGCATTTGCAACGGGCGCAATCATCGGCGGCGCTCTTTCGCAGCCGCGCGAAGTCTACCGTCAGGTGCCGGAATATCGCCCGCGCCCGGTCTATCGTGAGTATCGTCCGGTCCGCCGTGGCGGCATGAGCCAGGCGCATGTGAACTGGTGCTATGGCCGCTATCGCTCCTACGACGCCTATAGCAACACGTTCCAGCCGTATAACGGTCCGCGCCAGACCTGCTATTCGCCCTACGGCTGATAGGTTGGCCAAGACCGGGATTTACAGAGCCGTCCGGTTTCGACCGGGCGGCTTTTTGCTGTCAGAGGATACGCGCGCGTTTCAACACGAACCAGGCGAGCACGACCGAGATGACGATGAAGATGCTGGCCGCCATGGTGCCACCGGTCCCGACCGTAAACGGCAGCTCATCCGTGTTCATGCCAAAAAAGCCGGTTACCAGCGACGGCGGCAGAAGGAACGCCGTCATCAGCGACAGTATATAGAGATGCCGGTTGGTTTCAGACGAGAGTTTTGAATCGATTTCTTCGTGAAGCAGCCTTGCGCGCTCCTGCAGGGCATAGACGTCATGATCGACAGCCTCGAGGCGCCCCATCAGCCGTGAGGCGACATCCTCGAAACCGTCAGGCATCTCGTCGTCATCCGCGGCCGAAGCCCGCCGCATCAGGGTGAGGACGGTGCGTAAATGCCGGTGCAGGCGCACCACCGTGCGGCGCAGCGGTGCGAGGCGTCGCCTTTCGTCGCGGGTCTCGCTGTCATAGACCAGATCCTCGATGGCGTTCAGTTCTTCCGTCGTCTCCATGACCAGATTGATCAACGAGCGCTGGAATTCGGCGACAAGGCCTTCGAAGACGTGGGAAGGTGTGAGATAGCGGTTGGAGTTCTTGTCGACCGCCGCCTTTAGCCGGTCTACCGAATGCAGCGGCTGAAGGCGGGTGGTTATGATGAAACGGTCGCTCACCGCAAAATGCAGCCAGCCGAAATCGCGCGTTTCCTTGTCGAATTCCCGTTGGAAATCGACCAGGGTGCCGTAGAGCGATTTTTCGTCGACAACAATGGACGGATGCGTTTCGTGGGTGGTGAGGCTTGCCCGTGCTGCCGGATCGAGACCCTCAACCGTCTCCAGAAAACCCGCCACGCGCTGATCGGCGAGATTGAGATGCAGCCAGAAGAACCCGTCGCGTCCCGCCATCTCGTCAAAGCCGGCATCGGGCGCCAGCCTGCGGCATGGGGCCTTCCCGGGTTGAAATTGATAGGCCCACACGAGGCCGGGAATGGTGGGCGTTATGAGGTCCATCGTGGCAGTCCTGACCGGCGGGATGGGAGGAGAGGGGTGCCCGTCGCACCGGGAGGAGGCGAAAGGAGCGCGTCAGGGCACCGTCAACATGCTGATCAAATTCATATGACAGTTTTATAACAAGCCCGTCGAAATACCGGGAATTTTCAAATTGACGTTTACGTAAAAATCATTTAGCCCGAAGGCAGTAGCAGGATACAAGAGCTTCGGGAGGAGGCAGCATGTATAGCGCGCCGGTGGATGATATCGCCTTTACACTCAAACATGTAGCGGGTCTCGGAGACGCGCTTTCCAGGGGTGTGCTGGGAGATCTGAGTGAAGATCTCGTCGATGCCATTCTGGAGGAAGCCGGTCGTTTCGCCACCGGAGAGGTCGCGCCACTCGCCGAAATCGGGGACCGTCAGGGCGCAAAACTTGCCGATGGCAAGGTGACGACGCCCGATGGCTGGGCCGATCTTTACCGTCGCTGGGCGGCGGCGGGCTGGAACAGCCTGACTGCCCCGGAAGAATTCGGCGGTCAGAACCTGCCGCATATGCTGAATGTTGCAGCGCTCGAAATGTGGAATTCCGGCTCCATGGCCTTCGCGCTGGCGCCGACGCTGACAATGGGCGCGGTGGAAGCCATCGTTGCCCACGGCAGCAACGATCTCAAGCGAACCTACCTGCCGAAACTCGTCTCCGGCGAATGGACGGGCACGATGAACCTGACCGAGCCGCATGCGGGTTCCGATCTTGGTGTCCTGAAGACCCGGGCGGAGCGCAATGGTGACGGCACCTACCGCATCTTCGGCCAGAAGATTTTCATCACCTGGGGTGAACACGACGCGGCTGATAATATCATCCACCTCGTTCTCGCCCGTCTTCCGGATGCGCCGGCGGGAACGCGTGGCATTTCGCTGTTCCTCGTGCCAAAATTCCTGCCCGATGAAAACGGCGCGCCGGGCAACCGCAACGATCTTTTCTGCCACTCTCTCGAACACAAGCTCGGTATTCACGGTTCGCCCACCTGCACCATGATCTTCGGTGACGGCAAATTTGGTGACGAAAAGGGTGCGCTCGGCTGGCTGGTCGGCGAGGAGAACAAGGGCCTCGCCTGCATGTTCACCATGATGAACAACGCCCGCCTTGCCGTTGGCATGCAGGGCGTGGCGATCTGTGAGGCGGCGACCCAGAAGGCGATCGAATACGCGAGGGAACGCACGCAGGGCAAGGCGCCCGGCTGGCAGGGTCCGGGCATGAGCCCGATCATCGAACATCCTGATATCGTGAGAACCCTTCTGACAATGAAGGCGCTGACGCAAGGATCACGGGCGATTTCCTTCAGCTGCGCGCACGCCATCGACATGGCGCATGCGACTGAAGACGCCCGGCAGCGCGCTCACTGGCAGGAGCGCGCTGCCCTTCTGACACCGATCGCCAAGTCCTTTTCCACCGATGCCGGTGTCGATGTCGCATCCATGGGCATTCAGGTGCATGGCGGCATGGGCTTCATCGAGGAAACCGGCGCGGCGCGTTATCTGCGTGATGCCCGCATCGCGCCGATCTACGAGGGCACCAACGGCATTCAGGCCATCGATCTGGTCCTGCGCAAGTTGCCGCTCTCCGAGGGCGCGCAGGTCCGCGGTTTCATCGCCGAACTGCGTGAGATCGCCGCCCGCACGGCTGCATCGAACCGTGACGATCTCGGAGAGACCGCCCGTTATCTCGATGCCAGCCTCACCGATCTGGAAACGGCAACCGACTGGCTGCTCTCCCGCATCAAGGCGGGCGAAACCGAGATGGCACTTGCGGGCGCCACGCCCTATCAGCGTCTCTTCGGTCTGGCCTTGACGGGCGCTTATCTCGCCAAGGGCGCATTGGTCTCTGTCGATGATGGCAGGGGCGGGCATCGTGCCGCGCTTTGCCGTTTCGCGGCGGAAAACCTGCTGGCGGAAACGGCGGCGCTGAAGGACCGCATTATGTCAGGCGCGGCAAGCCTTGCCGCCGCCCGTACTGTTTTGGCTTGAGGAGCTTCAGATGTCGGACGAACATATTCTTGTCGCGCGTATCGGCCATGCGCCTGACGTTCTGACCATCCGCTTCAACCGACCGGAAAAGAAAAACGCCATCACCGATGCCATGTATCTGCGCATGGCCGAGGCTTTGCACGCCGCCAATGCGAATCCGGACATCCGCGTCGTTGCTTTTCTCGGCACGGAAGGCTGCTTTTCCGCCGGCAACGACATGGCTGATTTTCTCGCCTTCGCCATGTCAGGTGGAAAGGGCAAGCTCGCCGCCCTCGAACTTCTGAAAGCGCTGGTCGCCTTCGAAAAACCGCTGGTATCCGGTGTCGATGGGCTCGCCATCGGCATCGGCACGACGCTGAACCTGCATTGCGACCTGACGGTCGCTTCCAGCCGCAGCCTGTTCAAGACACCCTTCGTGGATCTCGCATTGGTGCCGGAAGCGGCCTCCAGCCTGCTCGTGCCAAGGCTCATCGGCCACCAGCGCGCCTTTGCGCTGCTCGCGATGGGTGAGGGTTTTTCCGCCGAGCAGGCATTGCAGGCCGGGCTGATCTGGAAAGTCGTTGCCCCGGAACATGTCGAAGCCGAAACGCTGGCGCTTGCCACCCGCCTTGCCGCCAAACCGCAGCAGGCGCTGAAGATCGCTCGCGATCTGGTCCGCGGCAACCCGGCCGATATTCTCGCCCGCATCGAAGAGGAAGGTCGTCATTTCATCGCGCAGCTGCAAAGTGCCGAAGCGCGCGCCGCCTTCGAGGCATTCATGCGTCGTTAAGTGTGCGGGCAGGAATTCCTTGCGGTTAAGAAACCGGGCAATATGGCTTGGGTTAGATAACGCACCGTCATTGTCCGAAGGCCACCCACATGCGTCACTTCGTTTTCGCCCTGACTGTCTTCCTATCCGCCGCAACGATTGCTGAAGCGGCGGCGACAACACGCGCTCCAGCGGCTTCCACCAACGATGTCATTCTGGCGCAGTCGACGGACGACGATAGTCCGAACTTCTATTCCGGCAATAACCGCGACCGCCAGCGCCGCGCGCGTTTCGTCTGCGTCATCACCCCCCCCCCGGACAGCGCCAACCGCCGCCGGCCCTATATCTGCCCGCTGGAGCG
>NZ_QLNF01000064.1:103945-132460 GCF_003261015.1 Agrobacterium sp. MS2
CCTGCCGCTGCTCGGGAGTGGTGGGCAACGGCACGGTCGATACGGCCTGGTAAGGCTCCCAGGCTTCATCTCCACTCTCATTCCTGCGACAAGCACAGGAATGAGAGCTGTTGGGATTGCGGGCATATGAATCGTTGCGTTGCCTCAGCGTCGCTGAGCGGCTCTTCGCCCGGATTGCTTATTTCTCCAGCGTCGCCACCGCTTCCACATGCGGCGACCACAGGAACTGGTCGACCGGCGTGACGCGGGTGATGCGATAGCCGCCCTCGGTCAGGATGGCGAGATCGCGCGCCAGTGTCAGCGGGTTGCAGCTCACGGCCACGATCTTCTTTACCGTGCTGCGTGCCAGTTCCTTGCACTGGAATTCCGCGCCCGCGCGTGGCGGATCGAAGACGACGGCGTCGTAATTCTTGAGCTCGCTTGTCATCAGGGGGCGGCGGAAGAGATCGCGCTTCTCGACGCTGACCGGCTTCAGGCCCTGCGTGTTGCGGGCGGCGAAATCCAGCGCCTTCAGCGGCTTGTCTTCCGCCTCCACCGCATGCACCTTGCCAACGCGCGCAAGCCGCAGCGCAAATGTACCGGAGCCGCAGAAGAGATCGGCAATGCGTTTGGACTTGCCGACATGGGCAAGCACGAGCTCCGCCATGGCGTCCTCCGCCTGCTTCGTCGCCTGCGTGAAGCTGCCGGCCGGGGGCGATACCGCCACCCCGCCAAACTCGATGATCGGCTTCTGGGGCTCGATCAATATTTCCCCCGACAGGGAAACACGCGCAATGCCGCGCATGGCAAGAACCGTTTCCGTGAGCGTGCGGCGCTGCTTGTCGCTGACCGACTTAATGCCGTCGACGGAAATATCGAGGCCGGAAAGGGTCTCCAGCACCGTCATCCGGAAGGGTTCCGCATTCGCCACCATTGAAAGTCCGATGGCGCGGATGGCATCCAGTCGCGAGACGATGCCGGGCGAGGTGACGGGACATTCCTCAATGGCGACGATGTGGTGGCTGTTCGCCTGGCTGAAGCCGAGCAGCAGGCCCTTTTCCGTCTTGCGGGCCGCGAACACCGCACGGCGGCGCTCGCCGGGGCGACAGATGACGAGATTATCCACATCGGGCGTCAAGCCCTTCGATTTCAGTGCCGAGACCACCAGTTCCCGCTTGTATGCATGGTAAGGCTCGTCGGCGAGATGTTGCAGCGAACAGCCGCCGCAGGTGCCATTCTTGCCCTCCGGGCCGAAATGGCGGCAGGCGGGTGTACGGCGCTCGGGTGAGGCTTCCGTAATCGACATGACGGTGCCGTGATCCTTCACCTTGGCGATGGCGACCGTCTCGCCGGGCAACGCGAAGGGCACATAGACCGGGCCGTCGGGACAGTGCGCAATGCCATCGCCCTGGGCGCCGAGGCTCTTGATGGTGACGGTTTGTGTGCTCATGGCTTTTCGCCTCCGAGAAGAAATTCGACATTGCCGTCACCGCCGGAAATCGGCGAGGGAATGAGGCCGAGACTTTTCCAGCCCATCTCCTCCGTCAGCCAGCGCTCCAGTTCGGCCGCCACTGCGGGCGCGGTTTCGGGTTCCTTCAGAAGCCCGGCCTTGCTGATGGCGTCACGCCCTGCCTCGAATTGCGGTTTCACCAACAGGACAGCACGAGCACCCGGCTCAGCAAGATCAAGCGCCGGGGCGAGCGCGAGCTTCAGCGAAATGAAGGACACGTCCGAGACAATGAAGCCGATGGGCTGGTCATCGATATCGTCCGCCGTCAGGAAGCGGGCATTCAGCCCCTCCAGATTGGTGACACGCGGATCGTTCGCGATCCTTGCATGCATCTGCCCGTGACCGACATCGATGGCGATGACGTGGCTGGCGCCCCGTTCCAGCAGCACCTCGGTAAAACCGCCTGTGGAAGCGCCGACGTCAAGACAGTGATGGCCGGAAGGATCGAGCCCGAAATGATCGAGTGCGGCCACGAGTTTCAGAGCTGCGCGGGAAACATAGGCCTGCGCTGGATCGCTGATGGCGATCTCGGCATTGCCGGCGACGGTCTGGCTCGGTTTGGTGACGGTCTTGCCGTTGACGCTCACGGTGCCGCGCGCAATCGCGTCGCGCGCACGCGAGCGACTGGCGAAGTGGCCGAGCGACACGAGAAGCTGGTCAAGCCGTTCATTTTCAGGTGTTTTGGACATGATCCCGTGTCAATGACTGCCAAACTCCGCCGATGCAAGCGATTTATCGCGATGCGGAGCCGACAGCGCCTGAGCCACGGCCTTATGAGGCTTTTGCGCCGCAAAATCAGCATATCAGATTAATCCAATATAAAGGCTTGTATTGCAGGGTGTGCCAAGGCCCGTGCGGCCGGTCGGAACCCGCCATGATGGCATCTTCTCCCATTTCTGAAATTGCGGCCGTTGCAGCGCAGACGCTTGCTCCGAGGCATCGGGTCGCCGAGAGAGTTTGCGATGTCGCTGAAAAATCTCCCCATTAATCTGAAGCTCATAGCCACCTTCTGTGCCTTGATGGGCGTGTGCCTGCTCGCTTCCGCGGTCGTATTCTGGCAGACGCTGGGGAGCGAGCGTGTCACGATTGAAAACAACCGCACCAAGGATATCATCCAGGCCGTGGATGGCGCGACAGCAGCCATGCTGGAACAGGCCGTCAATCAGCGCGGCTTCCTGCTGTTCCGCAGTGACAGCACCTATAATGACGTGTTCGCCCAGCGCGATATCATGCTGAAGAAGCTTGATGAAGCGCGCGCCCTTGCTGCCGGCCAGCCGGACATCCTGAAATCCATCGACGACATGCAGAAATCCGCCACCGTGTTCTTCAAGGAACTGGCGGAACCGCAGATCGCCGCACGCAAAACGACCGAAGCGCCGATTTCCGAAATCATCGAAATCGGCCGTAATCAGGCCAAGGGCCAGCTTGACGGCTTCCGCGCCTCGGCCGCCAAGATCAAGGAACAGCTGAATGGCCTGTCCACCGCTTACGCTGCAGAACAGCAGGCTGCTGCCCGCAAGCTGGAATATGCCCTTCTCGGCGGTGGCGCCGTCGCCGGCCTTCTCGCCGTGATCCTGATCTGGGCGCTTTCGCGCTCCATCGTTACGCCCATCGTCGGCATGACAGCGGCGATGAGCCGGCTTGCCGATGGCGATCTGACGACGGAAGTTCCGGCCACGGATCGTGGCGACGAAGTCGGCAAGATGGCAAAGGCTGTAATGGTCTTCAAGGAAGCCGGGCTTGAAAAAGCTCGCCTTGCCGGTGAGACCGATCGCATGCGCTCCGCGACGGAAGCAGAACGTCGCCGCACCGAGGAAGAAAAAGCCAGGGACGAAGCCGCCAGCGCTTTTGCCAGCGCCGAGCTTGGCAAGGGCCTTGCGGCTCTCGCGGATGGCGATCTTTCCTATCGCATTGAAACGCCTTTTGCGCCTGCGATTGATCCGATTCGTGTGAATTTCAACAGCGCCGTCGAAAAACTCCAGCAGGCATTGCGCACGGTCGGCGAGAACGCGGCCGCCATCAATGCCGGCGCTTCGGAAATGCTCTCCGCCGCCGACGACCTGTCGCGCCGCACCGAACAGCAGGCGGCCTCCATCGAAGAGACCGCTGCGGCGCTCGAAGAAGTCACCACCACCGTGCGTGATAGCGCCCGTGGTGCGGAAGATGCCGGCAATCTGGTCCAGCGCGCCCGCGCCGGTGCGGAAAAGTCGGGTGTTGTGGTCCGCAAGGCGGTTGCCGCGATGCGCGAGATCGAGAAGTCCTCGGGCGAAATCGGCAACATCATCGGCGTCATCGACGATATCGCTTTCCAGACCAACCTCCTGGCGCTGAATGCCGGTGTGGAAGCCGCCCGTGCCGGTGATGCCGGCAAGGGCTTTGCGGTGGTCGCGCAGGAAGTCCGCGAACTTGCCCAGCGTTCGGCCAATGCCGCCAAGGAAATCAAGACCTTGATCAGCGCTTCCAGCCAGCAGGTGGAAAACGGCGTCAATCTCGTCGATGAAACCGGTAAGGCGCTGGAACTCATCGTCTCGGAAGTCGAAGAGATCAACGCCCATGTCAGCGCCATCGTTGTCGCTGCCCGCGAACAGGCCACCGGCCTGCAGGAAATCAACACGGCCGTGAACACCATGGATCAGGGCACGCAGCAGAACGCCGCCATGGTGGAGCAGCAGACCGCCGCCAGCCATTCGCTGGCCCGCGAAGCGGAAGCGCTGAACAGCCTGCTTGGCCAGTTCAGGATGGGCGGCGCACGCACCGCCGTTGCGAGCGCCGGCGGATATTCCGCTCCGCGCCCATCTTCGGCCAAGCCTGCCTTCCAGCCTGCGCCGGCCGCGCCGATCCGCAAGGCTCCGGTAAAATCGGCCTCTGCAACAGCAAGGCCTGTCGCATCGCCGGCCCGTGCACTCGGCCAGAGCCTTGCCCGCGCCTTCGGTGGTGCTGCCGAAGCGCCGGCCGCGAAGGATCAGGACTGGACGGAGTTTTGAGCGGGGCTTCAGATTGAACCTACGGATCGGGGGCCGAAAGGCCCCCTTTTTGCGTCGGCATTTTTAAATGGGAGGCCGCCTAGGCGCGCTGTAGCCGGAACATCCGTGCAAAAAAAAGCTCATCCGACAGGCGGTGGAGCAGGGCGGCAATGACGGCGGTTGCGGCAATGGCGAAAACGAGACGTCCGGCGAGAACCCCGTAGACATCCGCACCCAGCGACATGACCACAAGCGTGTCTTCAATCACGCTATGGGCAAACCCCATGAAGACGCAGGACAGAAATACCTGCCGCGGTGATATCGTCCCCGATTGCGCCTCGCGGATCAGGAAACCCGCGCCGTAGGAAATGCCGAGGAACAACCCGATGGCAGTGAGATGCTCGGCTTCGCCGCGAATGCCTGCAAGACGCAGCAGGGGCGAGAGCGCTTTCATCATCAGCGCGAGCAGGCCGGTCAGCCTGAGAATTTCAAGGCAAAGGGAAAGGGCAAGGAGGATGGCGAGCATCCAGGCCATGGTTTCACCGAGACCGAGGAAATAGGCGGACCATTCAGGCGTGGCGCTCATCGCAATCCAGGCCGGGCTCGCCGGTCCCGACAACCAGCCGGTCGATTCCAGAAGCTGGTGCAGGAGAAAGGCATAAAGCAATCCGCCGCCGACGCGCAGCCCCGTCGTGACGATCATGCCGGGGCCCGCCTTTTCGATGATTTTCTGTTCGATTGGCAGGCCATGGGCGAACAGGATGAGCGCCGAAAAAACGGTGATATCAGCCACGGTCAGTGACGACGCGGGAACCAACGTGAAGATGAGCGGCACGGCACCCCATATGCCGACCAGCATCGCGGTCAGCCAGGCAAGGCCGAGTTCAGGCGGCAGGCCGATGAGGTTCATGACCGGCGCAAAGGCAGGCGCCACCGCCTCGATTGCCCCCATCCTTGATAGCAGCTCGGTCAGTATGGCGATCGGGACCGTGATCCGCACCAATACCCAGTAGATTGCAAGCGTTTCCCGCGTTTTTTGCCAGACGGTCTGTAGAACTGACATATGAAGGCTCCCCTGAAAGTTGTTTCCATCCACTACTCCAGGCCGGTTCGCATTTGCGGTCAGAGATTGCAGTTTCATGCAATTTTATTGCAAAGATGGCGGCGGGCGATATGCTGCCCGCATGGACAGGATCGACCGGAAACTTCTGAACCTTTTGCAGAACGATGCCTCGCGCACCAATGTGGATATGGCTGACGAAGTCGGGCTGTCGCCGTCCAGTTGCCTGCGCCGCCTGCAGCGGCTGCGCAAGTCGGGCGTGATCGACCGCATCGTGGCGATCCTCAACCCGGCAAAGGCGGGACGCGTGCTCAAGGCTCTGGTGACGGTGGAGCTGAAACTGCACGGTGAGCAGCAGATGCGCCGCTTTCTGGATATTGCCTGCGCGGAGGAGGCGGTGTCGCAGGCTTATGCCGTCACCGGCGCAAGCGATGTCGTACTGATGTTACGCCTGCGGGATATGGAAGAATTCGACGCCCTGTGCGACCGCTTGTTCCGCGATCAGCACAATGTGGCACGCTTTTTCACCATGGTCGTCATCAAGACGGCGAAAGAAGAAACGGCCATCAAGCTTTGAAACTGATAATATGGCCTTCTGGGGAGGCATTTGATCCTCCCCTTCAACCCAAGGAAAGCCTCTGGCTTTCGGGAAGGCAGTTTACAGATGGCGCCTCGCGTTAAGTTAAGGCTCCTTGAGGGCACCTACGGAGTGGCCCGGCTTTCTGCCGATGCATCCATTCCAGCCTGGGCCGATGGCACAGGTTTTCTCAGCATCAGCCGGACTGATGATGAGCTTTCCGTCGTTTGCCGTCAGGAGCGTATCCCTCATGATGTTAAGGCCGACACCGGCTGGAACTGTCTCAAACTTCAGGGCCCGTTCGCCTTTGATGAGACCGGCATCGTGCTTTCGGTGATCGAACCGCTATCGACCAACGACATCGGGATATTCGTGGTTTCCACTTTCGATGGCGATCACCTGCTGGTCAAATCGAAAGATCTGGAGAAAACGTTTGAGCTGCTGGCAAATGCAGGGCACTCGCGCGTCTAAGCTCCGTGAGCGTGATCCGCCCGCATGGGATGCCAGACGGAAATATCGCGCGGCGCGTCCAGAAGCTCGGGCAGGGCATCGTGCCATGCCTGCCGATAGGGCCGGTGGATCTGAACGTCGATGACGTCCTGATGGTCAGTCCAGGTCTCATGCAGCAGGAACCGGTTCTCGTTTTCGCAATCCCGGTGCAGGGTTGCGTTCACGAAGGTCTTTTCGTGCCGCATGGCGTCGAGCAGCGCATTCAGCAATTCCAGAAAACGTTCGCGCTGGGCTGGACGGACCTGAAAGCCGATAAGATAGGTGGTGTGCACGGGTCTTACTCCTTGGCGCCTTGCATCAGTGCGTTGCGGGTTGCTGCGTCGGCGGGATAAAAACACTCCAGCACGAGTTCGGAGAGCGTGACGTCCGTCGCCGTCCCGAAAACCGTGGTGGTTGAAATGAAGCTCAATATGCCGCCCGAAGATGGATCGCGAAGCTGGAGCGGTATGGCCAGAGAGTCGGCCCCGGTGGAATGCGGGGCGACCTTTGGCGCGGGATAGGCCGCAAGCTCCGCATGCAGCCGAGAAAGCACTTCGTCTCCGGTTTCCTCGACCTGACGGCGCAGGCGTTCCAGCAGGTGGTGGCGCCATTCGGCCAGATTGACGATGCGTGAACTCAGACCCAGCGGATGCAGGCTCAGCCTCAAGGCGTTGAGAGGCGGGTAAAGCAGCTCTTCTGAAACGCCGGCCAGAAGCGATGTGATCGCCCCATTGGCGAGAATGACATTCCAGTGCCGGTCGACGGCGAGAGCGGGGAATGGCATATGCCCATGCACTACCGTTTCGACGGCTTGCCGGGCGGCTGCCATATCAGGTGCATCCAGTGATCGTTCGGAATGAACGGGTGCATAACCTGCAGCCAGCATCAGCCGGTTAGCGGCGCGGGCCGGCATCGAAAGCTGCTCCGCCAGCCTCACCAGCATGTCGCGGCTGGGCGATGATCGCCCGCTTTCAACGAAGCTCAGATGGCGTGCTGATATTTCAGCCTCCACCGCCAGATCCAGCTGGCTCAATCTGCGGCGGGCTCGCCATTCCTTCAGCACCTGGCCGACATGTTCTCGATGATGTGTCATGCCCCGCAGCCTAGCAGAAGATATCGCCGATGCGATTACCTCGGAGGTAATTGTTCCGCTTCCCGACCCCCGGCATGTTTGGGCCGTCAACCACAAGGAGCACAATCATGACGCAGCATCTCGCAATCGCCGAAACCTATCTCGCAGCCTGGAATGAGGAAGACAATGAACGCCGCAGGCACCTCATCGGTCAGGCATGGGCAGAAAATACGCGCTACGTCGATCCGCTGATGCAGGGCGAAGGCCAGCAGGGGATTGCCGCCATGATCGAGGCGGCGCGGCAGAAATTTCCGGGATATCGTTTCGTTCTTGCCGGCACCCCGGACGGACACGGCAACTTCACCCGTTTCGCCTGGCGCCTTATCTCGCCTGACGGGGACGATGTGGCTGGTGGCACCGATGTCGTCAGCCACGATGCCGAGGGCCGGATCGAAAATGTCGTTGGTTTTCTCGACGGCGCGGCATCCTGAGGTAAAGGCGGGATAGTCCCGCCTCCTGTCCCGGCAGTTTTGTCAGCCGGCGAAACCGACGCCGGCCTGACGCTGGCCGAGCGCATTGAACACCGTGGAAATGATGCCGGCCCGGTCGAGGCCGGCATTGGCATACATGGTCTCTGGCTTGGCCTGTTCCACCCACTGGTCGGGCAGTGTGAGTGTCCGCACCTTGAGGCCGTGATCGAGCAGGCCGGCGCTTGCCATGAAATGCAGCACATGTGCGCCAAAACCGCCGACCGAGCCTTCTTCTATCGTCACCAGAACCTCGTGATGGGCGGCAAGCTGTCGGATGAGATCGAGATCGAGCGGCTTGGCGAAGCGCGCATCGGCAACCGTGGTGGAAAGGCCGGCGGCGTCCAGGTCTTCGGCCGCCGCCAGGCATTCCGCAAGGCGGGTTCCGAAGGAAAGCAAGGCAACCTTCGTGCCTTCCTTGATGATGCGACCCTTACCGATCTGAAGAATCTCCCCACGCGCGGGCATCTCGACGCCGACACCTTCTCCGCGCGGATAACGGAAGGAAATCGGGCCTTCGTCATAGGCGGCCGCCGTGCGGACCATATGTTTCAGCTCCGCCTCATCCGAGGCCGCCATAACTACCATGCCGGGGAGGGTGGCGAGGAAAGTCGTGTCGAAGGAGCCGGCATGGGTCGGCCCGTCGGCGCCGACAAAACCGGCGCGGTCGATCGGGAAACGCACGGGCAGGCTCTGGATCGCCACATCATGCACCAGCTGGTCGTAACCGCGTTGCAGGAAGGTGGAATAAAGCGCGCAGAACGGCTTGTAACCGTCAGCCGCAAGCCCCGCCGCAAAGGTGACGGCATGCTGTTCGGCAATGCCGACATCGAAGGTGCGCGCCGGGAACAGCTCGGCCATCTTGTCGAGGCCGGTACCGTTGGGCATCGCGGCCGTCACACCGATGATTTTCTCATCGAGTGTGGCTTCCTGGATCAGCGCCTCGGCAAAGACGCTGGTATAGCTCGGCGCATTCGGCTTGGCTTTCGCCTGCGCGCCGGTGATGACGTCGAACTTGTTGACGCCGTGATATTTGTCGGCTGCGGCTTCCGCCGGCGCATAACCCTTGCCCTTCTGCGTCACCACATGGATGAGGACAGGGCCTTTCTGGTTGTCGCGCACATTGCGCAGCACCGGCAAAAGGTGGTCGAAGGAGTGACCGTCGATCGGGCCGATGTGATAGAAACCAAGCTCCTCGAACAGCGTGCCGCCGGTCACGTAACCGCGCGCATGGGTCACGGCGCGGGTAATGGCGCGGTCGATCGTCTTCCCGAGATACGCCGTCAGCTTCTTGCCGAAATCGCGAAAACCCATATAGGTGCGGCCGGAGGCGAGACGCGCCAGATAGGCGCTCATCGCGCCCGTCGGCGGCGCAATGGACATGTCGTTGTCGTTGAGGATGACGATCAGTCGTGCATCGAGCGCGCCGGCATTGTTCAGTGCCTCAAACGCCATGCCGGCAGACATGGAACCGTCACCGATGACAGCAATGACCTTGCGGTCGCTGCCATCCAAGCCCGCCGCCACCGCCATGCCGAGACCGGCGGAAATGGAGGTAGAAGAATGGCCGGCGCCGAAATCATCATATTCGCTTTCCGCACGGCGGGTGAAACCGGAAAGGCCACCTTCCTGCCGCAGCGTGCGGATGCGATCACGCCGGCCGGTCAGGATCTTGTGCGGGTAACATTGATGGCCGACATCGAAGATCAGCCGGTCTTCGGGCGTGTTGAAGACCTTGTGGATGGCAATCGTCAATTCCACAACGCCAAGGCCGGCACCCAGATGCCCACCGGTTTTCGACACGGCGTCAATCATCTCGTCGCGCAGTTCCCTTGCCAGTTCCGGCAAGTCGCGATCATCGATCTCCTTGAGATCGGAGGGAAAATTCACCCGGTCAAGCAATGGTGTCTGTGGCATTCCGGTCAATCGTTCGGCCTTTTCTGGTGGTCCCCGCGCGGCGCGTGAGAACGTCTTTCATCGCGAAAGCCGCCGGGTGAACCATGCATGTCGTATACTTCTATAGAATTTCAACCTTCCGGCAAAGGGACAAACTCTTCTTCGTCGCCGGGAACGATGTCGAAGCGTCCCGTTCTCCATTCCTGTTTGGCCTGTTCTATGCGTTCTTTTGATGACGAAACGAAGTTCCACCAGATGTATCGGCGCTCATTCAGCGCTGCCCCGCCAAAGATCATGATGTGACAGCCATTGCTGCCGGCCTGAAGCGTGATGTCGTCACCCGGCCGGAAGACGAGCGACTGGTCGGCGGCGAAGATATCGCCCGCCACATCCAGCGAGCCGGACAGGATATAGATCGCCCGCTCCTCATGATCGGCGGAAAAGGGAAACTTTGCCCCCGGCTCCAGCGTCAGGTCGACATAAAGCGTATCCGTGAAGGCCGCAACGGGGGAGGTGAGGCCCTCGAATTCACCGATCACTACACGACCCGACGCGCCTTTGATATCGATCAGCGGCATCTCTTCCTTTGCCGTGTGGGCAAAGGCCGGGTCGATTTCCTCCATATGGTCGGGCAGGGCGAGCCAGGTCTGGAGGCCCGACATGGAAAGCGGATGGCCGCGCAGGTTTTCCGGCGTGCGTTCCGAATGCACGATGCCGCGCCCGGCCGTCATCAGGTTGATGTCGCCGGGGCGGATGACAAGCTCGGTGCCGAGACTGTCTCGATGCTTGATTTCGCCGTCGAACAGATAGGTGACGGTGGAAAGCCCGATATGCGGATGCGGCTTCACATCCAGCGCCTCACCGGCCTTCAGTATCGCCGGACCCATGCGATCGAAAAAGATGAAGGGACCGACAAGCCGCCGCTGCCGCGTCGGTAGCGCGCGCCGCACCGCAAAGCCGCCAATATCGCTGGTGCGGGGGATGATGAGGTTCTCGATGGCGTCGCAGGCAAAGGCATCGCCCGCGACGGGATCGTTACCGGGAAAGAAGGACATGGTCAGCTCCTCGTATCGTCTGGCGGGAGTTTAGCATAACCGAGGGGGAGGGGAGCATCGCGATATCGAACGCAGCGTCAACGATCCTTGTTAACACGACATTGTGAGAACACCTTACGGCCGGAGAAAGTTCTCAAACCTCTCCTCCGTCATCCTCGGGCTTGTCCCGAGGATCTAAACACGTCAAGAAAATCAATGCATTGCAGATCCTCGGGACAAGCCCGAGGATGACGTCGAGTGTTTAAATCGGGAGGTGGCTACCTTATCGAATCCCGTCCGAACGCTCACCCTAAACGCAATCACTCCCCGTCCAGCGGCTCCACACCCTGCGGCTTGCCGGCGCGGTCGAGACGGATCTTCTCGATGCGCTTTTCGGCAGCGTTCAACAGCGTTTCGCAATGCTTCTTCAGGGCTTCGCCGCGCTCATAAATGGCGATGGATTCGTCCAGCGCCACGTCGCCGCGTTCCAGACGTGCGACAATGCTTTCCAGCTCGGCGACGGCTTTTTCGAACGAATAACCGCTGACATCGGCTGTGTTGGCATTTTCCGTCATGTTCAACCCTTCATCATTCTCAAAATATGCATGGCTGCCGATTCCGCCAGCCCTTCCAGATCATAACCGCCTTCCAGCAGGCTGACGACCCGGTTCGAAGTGTATTTATCCGCCATCTCCAAGAGCCGGCCCGTCGCCCAGTCGAAATCCTCTCCCACCAGATTGATCTGCGCCAGCGGATCACGGTGATGCGCGTCGAAACCGGCGGAGATGAGAATGAGATCGGGCGAAAAATCCGCAATCGCCGGCAAAACACGTGATTTGAATGCCTCGCGGAAATATTCGCTGCCGGTGTTGGGAGAAAGCGGTGCGTTGACGACGTTGTTCTTCACGCCGGTTTCGTTTTTATCGCCGCTCCACGGATAAAGCGGCATCTGGTGGGTGGAACAGAACAGCACGGATGTGTCGTTCCAGAAGATGTCCTGCGTGCCGTTGCCGTGGTGCACATCCCAGTCAATGATGGCGACGCGCTCGGCACCATGCGCCTTCTGCGCGTGGCGGGCGGCGATCGCCACATTGTTGAAAAGACAGAAGCCCATGGCCTTGGCGGTCTCGGCATGGTGGCCAGGCGGGCGGGCTGCAACGAAGACATTGTCGGCAGCGCCGGTAAAGACATCGTCTACTGCCGCCATTGCAGCGCCGATGCCGCTCAGCGCCGCCTGCAGGCTTTTTTGCGAAACGTAAGTGTCGGCCTCAATGCGGTTGATTTCGCCATCCTCTTCCGGAATCTGTCGCATCACGGCAAGCAGATGCTCTTCCGGATGCGCCAGCAGCACCGCGTCTTCATTGGCCTGAGGCGCTTCTTTGCGATCAAGGCGCTCGAAATTCGGATGTTCGAGCGCGATGTTCAGCGACCGCAGGCGGTCCGGCCGCTCGGGATGGCCGGAAGGCGTGATATGCTCAAGGAAGATCGGATGTTCGTATAAACGCGTCGCCATTCTTTTCCTCCCGAAGAAAGTGTTTTCAGGCGCGCTGCGGCAGCAGCGGATAACCCGCCATGACGGCGCGGCCGGCAAGGGCTGCCAGAACGGCCTTCAGCGCATCACCCGGGATGAAGGCGAGCGAACCCATGAAAGCCTTTTCAAAACCGAGACCGACGACCACCGCCAGGTAGGTGATGCCGAAAGCATAAAGCACGACCACGCCGCCGATCAGGCTGGCGACGAAAAAGCCAACACCCTGCGCCAGAGCGGACTGGCTGCGATTGACGAGTTTTTCCGAGAGCGTGCCGGTGACGAAAACGGCTGCGATCCAGCCGATCAGGAAGCCCGTTGTCGGCGTGGTGAAGATCGAAAGACCGCCACGTCCGCCCGAAAGCACCGGCAGGCCGATGGCGGCAATCAGGATCGTCAGCAGAACCGCGAGCGTGCCGCGTTTTGCGCCGAGGACGACGCCGGCGAGCATGACGCCGAGCGACTGCGCGGTAATCGGCACCGGAATGAAACCGAGCGTGATCGGCGGCAAAAGCCCGAGCGCGATGATGATGGCGGAAAACAGCGAAATCAGCACAAGGTCGCGGGTCGTCATGGCTCGGAAACTCCGGATGGTTGTCTGGCCGTCAGCTTTGGCCTCTGAAACCGCGCGCGTCAATGGCGTCGGCAATGGCATCGGCATCCTTCAACGTCATAATGACGAGCGGCACGATGATGGTCGCCATCCGCACGGGCAGGCCACGCGCCCGGTGGGCATCGCGCACCGCATGGTAACGGTTGACGATCTCAGGCACGAAGCGCACCACCAGCCCGACTGCAAGCCCGATATCGGCGGCCTTGAGCAGCCCCAGCCTTTCCAGCGGGGAGGCAGCACATGTAATTTCGTCGATGAACTGCGAAATGCTGACGGTGATGGTGACGGCGGTGGCGAGCAACGCAAGTGCCGTCAGCCGCATAAGATTGACACTGGCATCGTGGGCCGGAAGCAGGAGATAGCTGAAGCCGGCGACGAGGAAGATCGTCAGCATCACCGGCCGCAGCCGCAGGGCGATGTCCTTGAGGGGCAGCCGCGTCGCGCTCAGAACTAGCGCGGCCAGAACCATCGCGCATGCGAGAACCAGCAAGTCGCGGGTGAGGAACAATGCAATGCTGAAGCCCATGAGCGTCAGAAGCTTGAGGCGCGGCGAGACGCGGTATAGCCAGCCTGTGCCCTCGACATGCAGCGATTTCATCGCGACGCCACCTCCAGATAGCGCGCCACCGCCTCTTCAGGTGCAGCATCTGCAATAAGCGCACCCTCATGGAAAACCAGCACCCGGTCGAAACCCCGAAGCAACGGCAGATCGTGGGTTATGACAATCAGCGCCTGGGACAGCGCCGCCATGGTTATTTCCACGACTGCGCGGTTTTTGAGATCAAGCTGGTTGGTTGGCTCATCGAGAATGAGGATTTGCGGTTCGGTCACCAGAAGGGCGGCAAGCGCTGCAAGCTGTAGCTCACCGCCGGAAAGCTCATGCGCGCGCCGGTCTTCCAGCTGCGCGATGCCGAGTCTGGCCAGAACGACCTTCACCCGATTTTCAGTTTCGGCCTTGCCGAGGCCGAGCCGCTTCAGCCCGAAGGCGACATCGTCGCGCACGATCGGCAGGATGATCTGGTTTTGGGGATTTTGGAAGATGAAACCGACCATCTGCAGGATGGTCCTGACGTCGCTCACGGTGTCGAGACCGTTCACCGAAACCTTGCCCTCGCTTGGCTTGTTCAGCCCGTTGATCAGCCGGGCAAAGGTGGTCTTACCGGAACCATTGAGACCGATTACGCCGATACGCCGTTCCGTCAACGTCAAAGACAGCGGCTGCAGGACCTGCCGGCCCTCGAAAACGACACCGGCGGCATCGAAACGGATTTCCAAACTTACATCCTCGCGCTCGTTTCCGGTTCTATATCCCGTCATCAACAGAAGTGAAACAAGGAACAAAAAAAGAACATTGCATTCGCGAAAAAGCCGTCATACCTTCTGGGCCATGACAATCAAGGTTTCGAACGAAGCAGCAAGGCGAATTTTTCTGGCGCGGCAGGGCCTTTCCTCCCCGCCCGGCAAGGCGCTTTCCAAGGATGGGCTGCTGCAGCTCATCACCGATCTCGGCTTCGTGCAGGTGGACAGCATCGGCACGGTGGAGCGCGCCCATCACCAGATTATTTTCTCCCGCAACCAGACCTACAGGCGCAACCATCTGACCACGCTGCTGGAAAAGGATCGCGCGCTTTTCGAGCACTGGACGCATGATGCCTCCATCCTGCCGACGGAATTTTATCCCTATTGGAAACACCGCTTCCGCCGCCGCGAGCCGATCATTCAGGAACGCTGGCGCAAATGGCACGGTGAGGGTTTCGATGCCGCGTTCGGCGAAACGCTGGAGCGCATCGCCGCAACCGGGCCGGTGCTGGCGCGGGAGCTTAAAGAGGAGGGACACCAGTCCGGTGGCTGGTGGAACTGGCATCCCTCCAAGACCGCACTCGAATATCTCTGGCACACCGGCAAGCTTGCAATTGCCGGCCGTGTGAACTTCCAGAAGGTCTATGATCTGGCCGAACGGGTCATTCCCGGTGAGCATCACGAGACCGAAGTGGAGCACGCCGAATTCGTCGACTGGGCCTGCCGCGAGGCGCTGAAACGGCTGGGTTTCGCCACCCACGGCGAAATCGCCGCTTTTTTCGACCTCGTTACCCCGCAGGAGGCGAGAGACTGGGTCAAAAACCATCGCGATGAATTGTGCGAGGTATCGCTTCTCGCAAGTGACGGCGATACTGCCCGCCAGTCCTATGCCTTTGCCGATTTCACTGCCGACCTGACGGACGTACCGGAACCGTCCTCCCGCGTTCGCGTGCTGAGCCCCTTCGACCCTTTGCTGCGTGACCGAAACCGCACGGAGCGGCTATTCGGCTTTTATTATCGCATCGAGGTCTTCGTGCCGGAGCCGAAGCGGCAATATGGCTATTATGTTTTTCCGCTTCTGGAAGGCGACCGTCTGATCGGTCGCATCGACATGAAGGCGGAGCGCAAAGGCAGCACTCTGGATGTACGCCGCCTGTGGCTCGAGCCCGGCGTGCGCGCTTCGGCCGGGCGGCTGGAAAAGCTCGATGCGGAATTGTCGCGGCTTGCGAAGTTCACAGGGGTCGAGAGCGTGAACTATCTGGAGGGCTGGCGGGAGGACAACTGAGTTTTTCGCACGAATGATTGCGAGAGAGGTGCCCTCGGACTCAAGGTTACCGATCCGTGATACCCCATTGTAGCGCGGCGTTGCGGCATATTTCTTCTCCCCGCCGGGGAGAAGGTGGCCCGAAGGGTCGGATGAGGGGGCAACGGTAGAGATTTACGGAGAGCTAGCCCCCTCATCCCGCTGCCACGGACTTCTCCCCGGCGGCGAGAAGAAGCAGGCGGAACCCGCTCGCCTCACAATTGCGCGGCGAGACCAGGCAAAACCCAAGCTCACCCGATATCCGTCGCGGAAATCTTGATGCCAAATCCTTCGAGACCGACATAATGGCGTTCGCGCGTGGTCATCAGCTTGATCGAGCTGATGCCGAGGTCTTTGAGGATTTGCGCGCCGAGACCGATTTCCAGCCATTCGTTTTCCCGCGAGCGGGCCTGGGCGTGTGCCTCGTCCGGGTCGCGCGCCTTGCGCCGCCCCGCAACTTGGCCGACGCCGACGGAGCCTTCACGCAGATAGACGATGACGCCGCGGCCTTCCTCGGCGATCTTCTGCATGTAGTGCCGCACCGGCTGGCGGTCGCCGAACACGTCGTCAGCGACGTTTTCCGGGTGCAGGCGCACGGGAATGTCGACACCGTCCCTGATGTCGCCGAAAATCACCGCCATGTGCTGCATCCGGTCCCAGGGAAGGGAGTAGGTCTGCGCTCTGGCCGGGCCGAAGGGCGTTTCGATGGTGAAGGAGGATTCCATCTCCACCAGCGTTTCCTTGCGCTGGCGGTAGGCGATGAGATCGGCAACCGACACCTGCTTGAGCTGATGTTTTTCCGCAAAGGCAGTGACCTGCGGTCCGCGCGTCACGGTGCCGTCGTCATTGACGAGTTCGCAGATGACACCGATCGGCGGCAGGCCTGCCAGCTTGCAGAGGTCGACGGCGGCTTCCGTATGTCCCGAGCGCATCAGGACGCCGCCCTCACGGGCAATCAGCGGGAAAATGTGTCCGGGCCGGGTAAAATCGGCGGCTCCGACATTGGGATTGGCGAGATTGCGCACCGTCAGCGTGCGGTCATCGGCGGAAATGCCCGTTGTGGTGCCGTGCTTGAAATCGACGCTGACGGTGAAGGCCGTGGTATGGGCGCTGTCATTTTCGGCCACCATGGCATTGAGGTTCAGGCGCTTGGCTTCTTCGCGCGGCATGGGGGCGCAGACGATGCCTGACGTGTGGCGCACGATGAAAGCCATCTTTTCTGCCGTGCAGTGGACTGCTGAAATGATCAGATCGCCCTCGTTCTCACGGTCATCATCATCGGTCACGACAACGATTTCACCGGCTTCGAAAGCGCGGATGGCATCGACAACGCGTTTCTGGTCATAGGCCATGGCGGAAATACCTCACTTCAACCGGCCTGTCTGGCCGCGATCCCTCAGATAATGGTCGGCAACGGTACAGGCCACCATCGCTTCGCCGATCGGCACGGCACGAATGCCGACGCAGGGGTCGTGGCGTCCCTTGGTGCGCACGTCGACATTGTTGCCATCGGCGTCGATCGACTGGCGCTCGGTCAGGATTGACGAGGTCGGCTTGATGGCAAAGCGCGCGATGACGGGCTCGCCGGTCGCAATGCCACCCAGAATGCCGCCGGCATGATTGGAGAGGAAGATCGGTCTGCCGTCATTGCCCATGCGCATTTCATCGGCATTCTCCTCGCCGGAAAGCTCGGCGGAGGCGAAACCCTCACCGATCTCCACACCCTTGACGGCGTTGATCGACATCAGGCTGGAGGCAATATCCTGGTCAAGCTTGGCGTAGATCGGTGCGCCGATACCCGCCGGAACGCCTTCGGCGATCACTTCGACAACGGCGCCGATGGACGAACCGGCCTTGCGGATGCCGTCGAGATATTCTTCCCAGACGGGCACCATGGCGGCATCAGGGCAGAAGAACGGGTTCTGATCGACCTGATCCCAATCCCAGTTGTCGCGGTTTATCCTGTGTTTGCCGATCTGCACCAGCGCGCCGCGCACGTTAAGGCTGGGTACCACCTTTCGCGCGATTGCGCCGGCAGCGACACGCGCCGCCGTCTCGCGCGCGGAAGAGCGACCGCCGCCGCGATAATCGCGAATGCCATATTTCAGGTCATAGGTGAAATCCGCATGTCCGGGGCGGAATCGCCTGGCGATCTCGCCATAATCCTTGGAGCGCTGGTCGGTATTTTCGATCAGCATGGAAATCGGCGTGCCTGTTGTCGTCATCGTCTCGCCGTCCTCATCCAGCATGACGCCGGAGAGGACCTTGACGATATCGTCCTCGCGCCGCTGGGTGACGAAGCGGCTCTGGCCCGGCTTGCGCTTGTCCATCCAGTGCTGCACCTCGGCAAGGGTAAACCGGATGCCGGGCGGGCAACCATCCACCACGCAGCCAAGTGCCGGCCCGTGGCTTTCTCCCCAGGTGGTAACGCGGAAAAGATGACCGAAACTGTTATGCGACATAATTCTCAAACCGGAAAACGGGGCGCCTGAGGACAGCGCCGTTTAAAACAAGCGGATTTGTCTTAGTGGAAAATCCGGACAAGGCAAAAGCCTTTCTTTCATCGCAAACGCGATAAGAAGGTGACGTACCGTTCACGACTTGCGAAAGGACGAAAAACGACAGTCCCGCCATGGGCGACGGAAAGTGATTCGACCGTATCGACGGGTTTTGTGAGATGACGAAATTGTAAAAGAGCCGGGGTTTTCCACCCTAAACCCGGGTTTTCCAATATTGCCGGAAAATGCGGTGTAAAAATCACTAACGGCTTGAACAGGATTTGAAATCCGTTCATCAATTGGGCCGAAAATGTCATGGTTGCGGGCAATTTCCGCCACATTCGAAAGGCAATTCTTCATGCATGTAAGGTTTTCACGCAAATCCACGAAAGCTAGATCGATGCGTATGATGATTGCCGCCCTTCTGGCCACCGCCAACCTCCTGATGCCGATCAACGGCTTCGCCCAGAGCGTCGACGTGGAAGGCACGATCAGCAAGATCGACGCGAACGGTCTCAGTATCACGCTGAACGACGGCAAGACCTATCGTGTGCCGGAAGAATTCAATTTCGAAGGTCTGAAAGCGGGCGTGAAGGTCGTTGTCTTCTACACGGAAGTGGATGGGAAACGTGTGGTCGACGATCTGCAGGTTGTGGAGTAAGCAGCCGCCTACCAAGTCAAAACCTCCTTTGTGAAACGAGCGGGTGCCACCTGTTTCTTCTCCCCGACGGGGAGAAGTCCGCGGCAGCGGAATGAGGGGGCAAGCTCTCCGAAATCCGGCAACGTTGCCCCCTCATCCGACTCTTAGGGCCACCTCTCCCCGGGTGAGAGAAGAAACAAGCTGCGATGTCCTGCCAATCATAGGAAAGCTGCCAGCCCCTAGGAAATCCACTCGACGCTGTTCCTGTCGATCTCGACCTTCAAAATCTGGTCCTGCGGGATTTGCGTCCGCGACGCCTCATCCTTGTCCATGCCTGAAACAAGTCTGAAAATCGAGCGGATGACGCCGCCATGGCAGACGCAGACGGTCGGCCGCTCCACGGAGGAGAGCCATGCGCCGATGCGCCAGGAGAGGATTTCATAGCTTTCGGCATCCTGGCCGGGGGGAATGAAATCCCACTTGTTGGCCTTGCGCGCCTTCACCCGGTCCGGAAATTCCTTCTTGAGCTCGGGCAACGTCTGCCCTTCCCAGTCACCGAAGGAAACTTCGATGAGGCGGTCGTCGGTGCGATAGGCCTTGGGATCGAGCCCCATCGCGCCGCGCATCAGTTCCATTGTCTCGCGCGTACGCCCGAGCGGGCTTGCTACATAATCGAAATCCGCGGCCTGATCCCCCAGGAGGCGGGCGAGAAGCAGACCATTGCCGACCGCCTGCTGGCGGCCGAAATCATTGAGCGGAATGTCTTTCTGGCCCTGAAGCCGGCGTATCGCATTCCAGTCCGTTTGTCCGTGCCGGATCACATAGACGAGCAAGGCGATACCCCAGTTTCAAGCATTCCCGGTTGTCGTCAGTCCTTAACCACCGAAATGTCAGGCGCATCCACCGCCTTCATGCCGATGGTGTGGTAACCGGAATCGACATGGTGGATTTCGCCGGTCACGCCGGTCGAAAGGTCGGAGAGCAGGTAAAGCGCCGACTTGCCGACTTCCTCGATCGAAACGGTGCGCTTCAGCGGCGCATTATATTCGTTCCACTTGAGAATGTAACGGAAGTCGCCGATGCCGGAAGCAGCGAGCGTCTTGATAGGGCCGGCGGAAACGGCATTGACGCGGATGCCGCGATTGCCGAGGTCGACGGCGAGGTAACGCACGCTTGCCTCAAGCGCGGCCTTGGCCACGCCCATGACGTTGTAGTTCGGCATCACCTTTTCGGCGCCGTAATAGGTGAGCGTCACGATCGAACCACCGTCATTCATGACGGGCTCCGCCCGCTTGGCAACGGCGGCCAGCGAGAAGACGGAAATGTCCATGGTGCGGTTGAAATTGTCGCGGCTGGTGTCGAGGTAACGGCCGGTCAGCTCATCCTTGTCGGAAAAGGCGATGGCGTGCACGACGAAGTCGATCTTGCCCCAATGCTTTTCCAGGCTGGCAAAAACCGCATCGATCGTCTCGAGATCGGTCACATCGCAGTGACCGGCCATGAAGGCGCCGAGTTCCTGGGCCAGCGGCTCGACACGCTTCTTCAGCGCATCGCCCTGCCAGGTGAGAGCCACTTCCGCGCCCGCGTCGGCGCAGGCCTTGGCGATGCCCCAAGCGATGGAACGATTATTGGCGACACCCATGATGAGGCCGCGTTTGCCAGCCATGAGGCCGGATGCCTGAGCCATTTTATGCTCCCTAGTACTTTTGATCGGTCCTGCCTATGGCATAGGCTGCAATCCTGTTCAAGATTGCCAAGGATCATCAACTGTTAGGGAACGTAACAAAGGGTGCGTTGTCCCGGCTATTCGCAAAACTTTCACAAATAAAGGCCTTCGCGCATGTGGCGCATCAGGTCGGTCACCTTTTCATCGGGCTTCTCGTGCAGAACGATGCGCAATTCGATGACGAGATCGCCGGAGCCGCCATTGCCGTCGGCAAGACCCTTGCCGGCAATCCTGAGCGCGCGGTCCGAGCCTGACCAGGCTGGAATGGTGATGTTTTCCTCGCCAAGCGGCGTCTTGACCTTTGCTTCGCAGCCCAGAACCGCATCGCTGAGCGAGATCGGCAACGTCGTGTGGATATCGAAGCCACGAAGGGAAAACGCATCCTCGCGCGCGGTCAGCAATGTCACGGCGAGATCGCCGCGGGCCATGTTCGGAAGCTTCAGCCCCAGTCCCTTCAGCCGCACCACATGTCCGTCGGTCATGCCGGCTTCCAGCTGGAAGCGAACCTCTCGTTCATCGGCAAGCGATACGGTAATCCACTTTTGCTCCAGCAGATCGGCGACCGTGACGATGGCCTCCGCCGTGATATCGGGCGCCTTTTCGGGAGCTGGTTGCGGCGTGCGGAACCTGCGTACGAGAGCGCTGAAGAGATTGGCGGCAAGCGAGACGGGCGCCGCCCTGTCATCGCCAGCGCCGGACTGGGCGGCCTCGCCGGCGGCAGGTGTATCGCCTCTTGCGGCGCTTGCGGCAGCCTTTGCCGCTTCCGCCGCCTGCTGTACCTTGGGATCGTTCTGTGCCTCCGCGCCGAAAATCCGCTCGACGATGTCTTCGGCACTTTCCGTCCTGGCGTCGGTTTTCTGGCCGGTCTGCGTCCGGTTGCGGGCGTCCGCCCGGGCCAGTTCTTCCATCAGCTTTTCGGCCGCCCTGGCGCGTTCAGCCGCCTCGCGCGCGGCCTCCCGCTGCTGCATGATGGTCTGATCGCGCTGCTTTTTTTCTGCAGCCTTGCGGGCCTGATCGTAGAGATCGCGCTTTTTCGGGTCTTTCAGAAGGTCGTAGGCCTGTCCGATCTCGGCGAATCGCGCCGAGGCATCGGGATCGTCGCGATTGGCGTCCGGATGAACGGTTTTCGCCTTCGTGCGCCAGGCGGCCTTGATTTCCTCGTGGCGGGCGTCACGTTTTACGCCGAGGATCGAATATGGATCGCGCATGCGAAACACCAGTTACGTTGGCTCAGGCGCCTGCCGCCCGTCATGGCGCAATCCTGAAGCTAACCCCTCCGAAAAGGGGTGCCCGCGATCATTCGCCTGCACGCCCTCGGTTTAATCAACGTCGACTGTTGCAATAAGTTGCTAATCACTCCTTTACGGAGCAGGTTCGACGCACCGGGGCCGCGCCTATTCCCCATGGAAGGGTAAACAGATTATTTCTGCTCGAAGCGGGTCATCAACCATTCGCCGGTTTCCGACAGGCAGGCCTGTCCGGAATAAGCTGCCACCCCTTCGAAGGAGTGGCGCGTCGTCTTGAAATCGCGGCAGACGAAACCGCTTGATTTGTCTTCGTGAATGGCGGTCACGACGCCGGCGCTGCCGGTGGCGGCGTTCGCCCAGGGCAGTGGCTGGTCGGCAAGTTTGGCGAGATCGGCCGATGTCACCGCATTGCGAATGGTCACATCGTCGGTCTGGGCGCTGCCATTCTGCTGGTTCGGCACGGAGGCAGTGGAAAGCGAGCGGTCAACCTTGTCGCCGCCGAACAGATCGAGGCTGACGCATCCGCTCAGCACCGCAAGCATCGACACGACGGCGGAAACTTCCGCTACCGACGAAAGGAGGCTCTTTGTTCGACTGTTCGACTTTGCTATGACGGTCACCATCTTTCACCAGAGATCATCTCTGGGGTCCAAATCAGCTCGGGAGCATTTTAGTCAATATGTCGGAAACGGGGTTAACATCCAGTGACTTCACGGAAGAAAATGAACCTTTCACGCTTTTTGCCGAATGGCTGAAGGATGCGACGGCTTCCGAGATCAACGATCCGAACGCGGTGGCACTCGCCACCGTGGACGAAAATGGCCTGCCGAATGTGCGCATGGTGCTGCTGAAAGGCGTCGATGACCGAGGCTTCGTGTTCTACACGAATTTCGAAAGCCAGAAGGGCCGGGAGATCCTCGGCCAGAAAAAAGCGGCCATGTGTTTTCACTGGAAGAGCCTGCGACGTCAGGTGCGCCTGCGCGGCGAGGTGGAGATCGTGAGCGACGAGGAGGCGGATGCCTATTACGCCTCCCGCCCGCGTGGCAGCCGCATCGGCGCCTGGGCATCCAAGCAGTCACGGCCGCTGGAAGGCCGTTTCGCGCTGGAAAAGGCGGTGGCTGAATATACCGCCAAATATGCGATCGGCGATATTCCGCGCCCGTCCCATTGGTCCGGTTTCCGCATTCGCCCCGTCAGCATCGAATTCTGGCATGACCGCAAGTTCCGCCTGCATGACCGCATAGAATTCCGCCGCGACACGCCAGACGGTGCCTGGTCCAAGGTCCGCATGTACCCCTAAGGGCGTCATGCCGCGCCATTGGCGCCTGCCTATTTCAGCAGCGAATCGAACAGCGGCAGGCCGATGACGGCGGAGATGGCGATCAGCCCATAGCAGATGCGCCGGAACGCCGCCTCGTCGGCAAGCCCGTGCAGTCGCGCGCCGCTATAAAGCCCGGCCCCGTAAAAGGGCAGGGCGAGCAGGAAAAAGACGAAGACATCGGCGGTGAACAGGCCGCTGACGAAATAGCTGCCGGTGGAGATCACGGTCGAGATCGCGAAATATAAGATGACATTGGCGCGCACGAAGGCGCCTTTTAGCGCGCCGCCGAGCCAATAGGCGACGACCGGTGGACCGCCCAGTTGCGCAGCCCCCGAAAACAGCCCGGCCAGAAACCCGGCGAAGAGGGTCAGCGGCGTCTTCGGCCGGCCGCTGTAACGCCAGCCAGAAAGCAGAAACAACAGCAGCACCACGACCACGGCGGAGATGATCCAGCGCAGCGTCAGCGGATCGCCGTTGGAAAGCAGCATGGTTCCAAGAGGCACGCCGACAAAGGCGCCGGCCGCCATGATGAAGACTTCGCGCCGGTCCGCCATGCGCCATGCGGGCGGTATCATGCCGAGCGTCAGCACGGCGTCCACCACCAGCAGCACTGCCGAGGCGACACGCGGCCCGACGATGGCGCTTGCGAGCGGGATGAAGATGAGCGCCGCACCGAAACCGGAAAAGCCGCGGGCGAGACCGGCGAGAAAGGCGGCGACCGCAAACATGGCGAGCAGCGTCGGACTATGCGCGGTGATGAGGGACGAGAAAAAATCGAGGTGGGACATGGGCGATGGCACGGTTGTTCGAATATCTTTTCTCTATCCCGCTTGCATGTACCCGTCGCGGAAATTTCAGTTCATGGCTGCGTGACGCCCTGACGAGTCGACGCCGTCAGAGAATCATGATTAGAGTTGTAGCGCATGAACAAAGGATGAACAAATGTTTGCTGACATGATGCCTCGGTTTGAAGAGGCCTCGCAAAAATATGCCGCTGAAAACGGAATATTCCGCGACCCGGACTGGTACATGCTGAAGCTTCAGGAAGAGGTTGGCGAGGTCACACAGGCCTGGAATCGGCTGACAGGACGGGGGCGCATTAAGGGCAGGAGCAAAGAGGAGATGAAGCGGGATCTGGCCGACGAAACCGCCGATCTGCTCGGCCATGTGCTGTTGCTGGCCCATTATAACGGTCTCGATATTGAAGGAGCGATCGAGCGTAAGTGGCGTTTCAGGCCGGGGGCGTGACGATGCGCCGAACGGCGGCTTGATCCTTGCGGTATCGCGCGTCTGGTGGGGTGCGACTAGGAGAACGCGATGATAAAGAACAGGATCGCAAGAGCGGCAGCCACAGGCGTCATCACCAGCCGCTCCGGGCGGCTTTTCGACATTGCGTTCAATCCAGCGCTAGACGCGAGATAACAGACGATAATCCAGATGCCGGGTTCGATCCAGCCGGACGGCCAGATGTCGGCATAGCCCGTCTTTTGCAGCGGAAAGGACGCGAAAAAGGCATAAATGAGCGGCGAAGCCGCGCTGGCAATTCTTTGTCGGACAGGCAATACCCGGTGCGTGCCGCCCCAGGCAAGGCGTCCGAAAGGCGCGCCGGCTGCAAGCGCAATCTGGAATACGGACAGAAGCAGCAGTATCAGTGTCGCGAGCGACACGGCAAAAGGCGGCATGATCACCCCAGTTATGGATAAGCCGACAAAGGCGCTCCACCAATAGCGGCGTTCTAGCCGGCATGTGCTTTATCATGACGCCAAATGGCTAAGGACATGTGACGGCTGCCCGCTCGTCTTCTCGCTCAGGCCCGCGCCTTTTGCAGAAGGCCGGCCACCGCGTGAAGGTCGCTGGCGACGGCCACGCATTTCTCCCGCATTTCCTCGGTCGGCGGTGCAACGTCAGGCACCATGATCGTCATCATGCCCGCCGATGTCGCCGAGCGTACACCCGAGTAGGAATCCTCCAGGGCAAGACAGCGCCCGGGATCGAGGGACAGTCGTCGCGCGGCTGTCAGATAGGGCATGGGCGCCGGTTTCGGCTCCGTATAGTCGCCGCGCGCGACAATTGTGTCGAAGCGTCTGAGAAGATCGTGAGGCCCGAGGTGGCGCGTCACCGAATCGTGCCGCGACGAGGTGGCGATGGCGCGGCGGATATCGAGGCTGTCGAGAAGGTCGAGGATCTCGGTGACGCCCGGCTTCAACGCCACGCCATCGGCCATCATCACGCCAAGATGCCGGAGCCAGGCGTCTCGAAAACTGTCGATGGGAAAATCCGCGCCATAATCAGCAAAAATGGTGCCGGTAATGACGTCCCACGGGCTGCCGCAGACCTTCTGATAGGTCTCCACCCTCATGCCGTGGCCGCCTTCTTCCGAAGCCGCCAGAAATGAATCACGATAGAGCCGCTCGCTCTCGATCAGCAATCCGTCCATGTCGAAAACCACGGCCCGCGGGAGAAAAGGCAGCATGGCTCAACCGAACCGGAAAGGGCGTTCGCCAAGGCTCTCGAACGGACGGATCAGGTAACCATCGGGATCGGCGACGATGAATTGCCGGTTGCCCACTTCGACCGTGCCGCGCCTGTACCATTTTTCTTCCAGCGGCATGACGAGGTCGATGGAGGATCGCTCCAGCCGGGAAAGAATGGGTTGCAGCGAGGGGACGGCAAGCTGCAGGTTCATGCCGCGACCAAACGGAAATTCGAGCACGGCATTATCAGTCACGAATGTCCGCGTCGCGCCAATCTGGTCGATCATCAGCTGGGCTTCCCCCAGCGCCAGATAGGTAAAGCCCTCTTCGGGGCGCTCATAGACCACATGAAAACCGATCAGGTCGCAATAAAATGCGCGGCTTTTCTGCCAGTCGCTGACGGCAAGTTCAGGAACGAGGGCATTTCGTATGATGGTCATGGTCTCCTTTGCGCATCGGCCGGATCGGGATGTGGCCTAGGGTAGGGGCTGATCTTAACGTCTTCCCGGCGGCATGCCAGAGGAAACCGCATCATGGCAGCCATGTGTGTGGTCAGGGGCTGACGAGGCGCCGACAGGCTCAGTGTGGCTGCAACTCTTTCTTCCGTCATTCCGGCCTTGAGCCGGAATCCAGCCAGCCCAAGTCCTTGGGCTGAAAAGAGTCTTCCCGCCGCGCCGACGCGCATCGGCTGGATTCCGGCTCAAGGCCGGAATGACGGGTGCAGGGATGCACCGTTACATCACTTTGTCCGCGCTACAGATACGCATTAACAGTCGTTACAGGCAGGGTCGGGAGATTTACGCCTTCGTGCCGCCCACGGTGATCTGGTCCATGCGCAGATGCGGCTGGCCGACGCCAACAGGCACCCATTGCCCGGCCTTGCCGCAATTGCCGATGCCGGTATCGAGTTTCGAATCATTGCCGATCATCGAGACGCGCTTCATCGCATCCGGCCCGTTGCCGATCAGCATGGCGCCCTTCACCGGCGCGCCGATCTTGCCGTTTTCGATGAGATAGGCCTCGGTGCAGCCGAACACGAATTTACCCGAGGTGATATCGACCTGGCCGCCGCCGAAGGAGACGGCATAGATGCCCTTCTTGACGGAGGCGATGATCTCTTCCGGCGTCTTGTCGCCCGACAGCATGTAGGTATTGGTCATGCGCGGCATCGGAACATAGGCATAACCCTGACGGCGACCGTTGCCGGTGGGCGTCGCACCCATCAGCCGGGCGTTCTGGCGGTCCTGCATGTAGCCCACCAGCTTGCCGTTCTCGATCAGCACGTTGTAACCGGAAGGGGTGCCTTCATCGTCCACGGTCAGCGAGCCGCGGCGGCTGTCGATAGTGCCGTCGTCCACCACGGTCACGCCGGGCGCGGCGACCATTTCGCCCATCAGGCCGGCGAATGCGGACGTCTTCTTGCGGTTGAAATCGCCTTCCAGACCGTGACCCACGGCCTCATGCAGCATCACACCCGGCCAGCCGGAGCCCAGCACCACATCCATCGTGCCGGCCGGTGCATCGATGGCGGTGAGGTTGACGAGCGCCTGACGCAGTGCCTCATCGGCGCCGCGCTGCCAGTTTTCTTCTGTGATGAAATCGCCGAAACCGACCCGGCCGCCAATGCCATAGGAGCCGCTTTCCTGCCGATCGCCTTCACCCGCCACGACGGAGATGTTGATGCGGGTCATCGGCCTGACGTCACTGACGCGGTGGCCATCGGCGCGCAGAATGTCAACCACCTGCCAGCTTGCGGAAATCGTCGCCGTCACCTGCCGGACATTGGGGTTCTTGTCACGCAGATAGGCATCGATATCGGTGAGAAGCTTCACCTTCTCTTCGAAGCTCGGGCTGCCGATGGGGTTCTCGTCGCCATAGAGCTTCTTGTTGGTGCGCTGCGGTGCGGCGGCATAGGAGCCGGAATAACCTCTCGTCACTGCGCTGACCGCATCCGATGCACGTTTCAGCGCGCTTTGCGAAAGCTCGCCCGCATGGGCGTAACCCACCGTCTCGCCGGCGACCGCCCGCAGGCCGAAACCCTGGTCTGTATTGAAGGAACCGCCCTTGAGCCGGCCATTATCGAAAGTCAGCGACTCGGCCTGCGCATGTTCGATGAAAAGCTCGCCATCATCAGCGCCGGCGAGCGCCTCGCCGACGAGCTTGCGCAATTGCGTTTCGTCGCAATCGAAGAGTTTTACAAGATCGTCGGTCATAGGAGGCTCCAGTCATTATCGTTCATGACCGATTTAGGCACTGGAGCGGGCGGACGCAAGGCTGTCCGGTACGGCAGGCTTCAAGGAAGCGCGTCGTAACCTTCGGCAAACCCCGTCAGTTCGATCGGAATGCCGACGCGGTCCTGATCGACGGATTCACGCAGTGCAAAAACGGCGTTCTTGCCGGCGCGCAGAACCTTCAGCAACTCGTCGTCAATATCAACTTCCACATAGCAGCCTTCGGAGAAGCAGCGGGTGAAATAGGCGCGGCCGATATTGTTATTGTCGATATAGAGTTCCATGCCGTCCTTCAGAAGCACGCCCAGCGGTGCGAGGATGCGGAGGATGCGCGACTTGCGGTCGGCCGTCTTCAGCACCACCACTGAAAGACCGACTTCCGGGCGGTCGTCGGCAATCACGTTCTGCATCAGGGCGCATTGTTCTTCCGAAGCGCCCGCCGGCTTGTCGCAGATGACAGACCATGCGCCATGCGTCGACTTCGGCGTTCCGGGCTGCGGCTGTTGCGCCAGCGCCGCGGCGGCGGGG